>NZ_JPES01000032.1:0-46796 GCF_000730175.1 Haloferax sp. ATB1
GCGTCAACGACGCGCCCGCGCTCGCCGCCGCGTACGTCGGTACGGCGCTCGGCTCCGGGACCGACGTGGCCATCGAGGCCGCCGACGTGACGCTCATGCGCGACGACCCGCTCGACGTGGTGAAGGCCATCCGCATCTCCGCCGGAACGCTCGCGAAAATCAAACAGAACCTGTTCTGGGCGCTCGGCTACAACACCGCGATGATTCCGCTCGCGTCGCTCGGCCTCCTCCAGCCGGTGTTCGCCGCGGGCGCGATGGCGCTGTCGTCGGTGTCCGTCCTCACGAACAGCCTCCTGTTCCGGACTTACACGCCGGACCACGACTACCGCTTCCTCGACTTCCTCCGGCGGTAGTCCGCTTCGCCGTCTCGCTTTTCTCCTCGCGCGGCGATTCTTCAGGGTATGTCCACTCGGACTCCCGTGCCGACAGAGCCGTGGCTCCTGGTCGCTGTCGGTGTGTTCCTCGTCCTCGTCGGCCTCGGAACGCTCGCGAGCGCCCCGTGGCGCTACGCCGCCGCCGAGTCGGTCGTCGCGGTCGCGGCGCTCCAGATACTCGGGTCGCTGTCGGCGGTCGTCATTGGTGCCGGAGCCGCGTGGCTCGGGGCGGGTGAGGCGCGCGAAAAACGGTGACGAGCGAGGCGTTCAGTACCGCGACGGGAGGAACGCCATGCCGATGAGGAGAATGACCGTAGTGAACGAGACGATGGTGACGCCCCAGAGACCGTTTTCGGTCTCGTGGAAGTGCTCGATTTCGGAGAGTTGTGCCTGGTAGCTGTCGTAGTTCTGCGTCAGGACGAGCGTCTCGCCGTCCGGGAAGTACGCGAGGTACTGCTGTCCCGAGAGGGTCAGGTTCGCCTCGTTGTCGACCGTGACGGTGTTCTCCTCGGCCGCGAACCACTCGAGGGTCACGCCGGAGGTCTCGACGGCGTCGACGGTGACAGACTGGTTGTTGTAGTCGAAGGAGTCACCCTCGGCGACGGTGCGCGTCTCGTTGGCCGGGAAGTACTCGTCGACCGAGACGAGCGTCGAGTCGTTGACGACGACGTAGCGCTCGCCGTCCCGGGTGACGGTCTCGTTGTCGGCGTTCGAGTCAGCTTGGAGGATTGCGGTCTCGTTGTACAGTTCGACCAGCGTCGCCTCGGTGGGGTCGGAGACGTTGGCGATTTCGACACGGTAGTCCGTGCCGTCGAGCGTGACGGTGCTCTCGTTGTCCCACGTCTCGGTGAAGCGAGCGGAGTCGTTCACGTAGGTGAGTTCACCGGAGCGGACCAGCGTGGTCCCACCACCGTGACCGCCCGACTCCTCCTCTTCGGTTATCGACGACACTGTGTACGCCTGGTCGCTATCGGGGACGGAGAACTCGTCCCCCTGTGCCAGCGAGTACTCGGGGTTCTCGAAACTGACCGACGGCGTCGATGCAGTCGCGATAAGTGAGTATGCACCGGCACCGATGACCAGGAAGAACACGACGGAGATGACCGCGGCGCGTCGTTGCATGGTTTCGGCATGGGCCACGCGGCGTATAACGATTACTTTTCCTCGGAGCGTGTCACCGCGTCGCGCGACCGCCGGCCGCGACTCCCGCCCCCAATACGACGGTGTAGACGAACAGTCGAAGCTGTGGATTGACAAGGGTTTTTGAAACTATTGGCCGAACCACCCTCCAATGAGATACCGACCAGTCGTCCGACCGTGCCGAACCGGGAGTTGGTCGTGACGCGCGACGACGACCTCGTCACAGAACAGTTGGAGCTCGCCGCCGATCGGTTCGACTTCCTCAACGCGTTGGACGGCGCGCGCCTCGACAAGCGAGATTTGACCGAGGCGCTCCCGTACTCCCGCTCGACGGTCGACCGCGCGATACGCGACCTGACCGCCGCGGGGTTCGTCCTCGACGACGGCGACTACACCACGTCGCTGAAGGGCGGACAGTTCATCTCCCTGTTTCGTTCCACCCGAACCGCCGCCGCCGACGTGCTCGAACTCGACTCGTTCGTCGCCGGAGCGGCCGCCGACTACCCGCTTCCGGTCGAGGCCGTCGTCGGAGCCGACGAACTGCGGACCGACCCGCGCGTCTCACACCCGTTCGATGCGCTCGGGAACAGACTCAAAGCGACGAACAACGGGACGTTCGTCCTCCCGTACCTGCCGAGTCAGACGTTCGTCGACCGGTGTACAACCTGGCTCGTCGACGGACACTCCTGTCGGTTCGTCGCGCCCGACTCCGTCGTCACCGCTATCTGGCGGGCGTACCCGGCGTTTCTCGAAACCGTACAGACCGTCTCGGACTGCGAGCTTCGGGTCGGCGAGGTGCCCCCGTTCGCCATCGCGCAGACGACGCTCGACGGGACGCCCCACACGATGGTGGTCGCCTACGACGACGACGCGCGCGCGAGCTGCGTCATCGAGAACACGAGCAAGCGCGCCGTGGCGTGGGCCCGGAGTCGCGTGCAGTCGATTTGGGAAGCCGCGAGCCCGTTCGACCTCAACGGAAACGCCGACGGCGATGCTCCCGAAACCGAAGCGGACGACGCGGACGCAAGGCGGATGACACGGATGCCACGTCAGACGACGCGAACGCCGAAGCGACGGCGGCCGATCCCACCGCAACTGACGACCGCGGTGCAAGTGCAACGATTCGCGGCCCGGCGCTCTCCACGGCGCTGCGGTCACAGGGGTTCGTCCGACTCGCTCCGGCGTACTTCGACCGCGTCGGCGTCTCGCCGCCGCTGGCGTGCTGGCGCGCCGGATTCGACCTCGGCGAGGTCCGCGCCGGTTACGCCCTCGACCGCGAGCGCCCGACCGAAGACGGACGCGAGAACGTGACCGACGACCTGTTCTCTCGGCTCCGCTCGGGAACCGACCACGTCGTGACGGGGCCGCCCGGCGCGGGAAAGAGCACGGTCTGTATGTCCGTCGCGTGTCGATGGTACGACCACGAGCAGGGTACCGTCCTCTACCGGAAGTCCGGCCAGCACGACCCGTTTACCTCCGCGGCGCACCTCGGGTCGTACCTCGCCGAGGCCAGCGGGCACGTCCTCGTCGTCGTCGAGGACGCGACCCGGACCGAGGCGAACAGTATCTTCGAACTCGTCCGCGAGTTCGACGACGACGACCGCGTGACGTTCCTCCTCGACAGTCGGGAAAGCGAGTGGCGCGACGACTCGCTCCGCGGCACCGCCCGCCTCGAATCCCACCGGACCCAGTCGATAGACGTGGTCTCCGTTCCCGTCATCGACGCCCGCGAGCGAGCCAGACTGGTCGAGCACTTCGAGATGACCGTCGGAACGAACGTCGATATCGACCCCGAGGAACTCACCCCGAACGAGGGCGGAGACCTCGAGCCAGGAGAGATGTATCTCTTTTTGCATCGACTCGCCCGGCACGCCGAGCCGGCAGCCGGAGGGAACGCCGCCCCGACGAGCCTCCTCGACGACATCGATTCCGTCTACGCCGACCTCGAACGCGTCGACGAGCGACTCGGCGTCGACGTCGGCGTTCTCGTGAATCTCCTGAACGCCTCGGGAATCGGCGTCTCGCCGCCGCTCGCGTACGCACTCACCGAGTCGAAGCGCGATGAGTCCGTCGTCGAAGAATCGCTCGACACCCTCGAACGGACCGTCCTCTACTCCGCGTTCGGCGACGACGAGTCCGACGGAGAGCGGGTTCGCGCGGTCCACGAGACGTGGTCCGCTCGCTTCCTCCAGCGGTTACTCGACCTCGAATCCGAGCGCCGCGCCCGCCGCCGGTTCGAGCGGTGTCTCGACGCGCTCTGCTCGCTCGTCGACGACGACGACGCGCGCCAGACCGTCCAATCGGTGTTCGGCGGGACCGCCGATATCGTTCGCACTATCGAGCGCGACCCCTCGACGTGGGGGGACCGACTCGTCCGCAGCGTGTTCGAACTCGGCGTCAACACGCCCACACTCTCCGAGCTGTACGCCGAGACCGACTACTCCGACGTCGGCGTGCCGCGGGCCTGCGACGACACGCTCCGACTCGACGTTCGTCGGTGGCGCGCCCGCATGTTCGTCAACGGGGGCGAACTCGAACGCGCCGAGCGGGAGTTCGAGTCGCTCGCGTCGCTCGACGACGAAAACTTCGACGACGCGGCACTGGTCCGCGCACGCGCCGACGGCTTTGCGGGCCTCTCCGAGGTCGGACGCTACCGCGGTTCGTTCGAGCGCGCCCGCGAACACGCACAGGAAGCCCTGAACCGATTCAGTCGAATCGACGACACTGTGGGCCGCAGCGACGTGTTGAACGCGCTGGGAGGTATCGAGGCACAGACCGACAATCCGGAGGCCGCAAAAGTCTACTACCAGCGTGCGCTCGGACTCCGCCGCGACCTCGGAGACGGTACGAAAGTTGCGAGCACGCTCGCGAACCTCGGACTCGTCGAGGTAACGCTCCGAGAGTTCGAGTCAGCCGCGGCGCACGCCCGCAGGAGTCTCCAGATTCGCCGAGAGATTCAGTATCCGTGGGGGGAAGCGCTGAGCCTCGCCGTTCTCAGCCGCATCGAACTCGAAAACGGGACGCTCGACGAAGCGGAGCGATACGCCCGGCTCGCGCTCGATATCCGCGTCGAAATCGGCGACTCCATCGGCGTCGCGTCAACGTCAAACAACCTCGGGAAGATAGCGTTCGACCGCGGGGCGCTCGACGACGCGCGCGAGCGCTACGAATCCCTTCTCGACGACGTCGAAGACCCGGAGTTCGATTGGATTCGACGGGACGTGTACTACGGTCTCGCCCAAACGCTCTCTGAACTCGGTGAACCGGAGACCGCAATCGAATACGCCGAGCGTGCCATCGACCTCCTCGAAGAAAACGAGTCGAAGCGAACCGAACTCCAAACAGTCCGCGCCCGCGCTCTCCTGGACCGCGGTGATTTCGACAACGCGCGAACGGTCGCAGAACGCGCCCACGAACGAGCGTCCGAACTCGGCGACGAGCCGAGGACGCTCGCGAGCGTGACGCTCGGAGACGTGTACGTGCGGTCTGGAGAGACCGACGACGGGATTTCGCTGCTCAGGACTGCAATCGAATCCGCGCCGACGGCGGTCCTCGAAGGTCGGTGTCGCCGACAGTACGCTACGGCGCTTTGTGAGACCGGAGACGGTTCGGATGCACTCGACGAATTACGACGCGCTGCAGCGTGCTTTTCCTCCGTCGAAGCCGGGGTTCGAGCGCGGAAGGCCGCACTCGACGCCCTCGAACTCGCACACGAACTGGGCGACGACGACGCGGTCAGCGCGCTCGAACAGCGGCTCGTACGATAAGTCGCTGATTCGATACCGAGACGCGTCGCTCACGGGGGTTGCGTTCGAAGAGAAAAGCCAAGGGCCGGAATTGTACCACTGGTTCAAGTTCCAACCGTTAAAGTATATGAATAGAGCATGACCGAGAAGGAACAGGCTCAGCACCTCCGAGAACAGCTCAATACGGGCGAACGCGGCGGAAGTGATACCGACCGCGACGCACTCCTCGAATTCTCCGACCGTCTCAAGCGGATGCGCGAAGAGTACACCTGGCATCGTCACCTGAAGCTTCTCCGCCACTCGACGATCGCGAGCGAGCAGGCTCCCGTTGACCTCGTCGACGCTCGCGAAGACCCCGACGCCTGCCAGCAGCTCGTCGACTGGATTCACGACAAGTACGACATCGACGAAACGCCGTACACCAACCAAGACTACCGTGTTGCCGTCCGCATCTTCGGAAAGCGGACTCTCGGACACAAACTCGCGGTCGAGCAGCGCGAGAAGGAAGACGTCATTCCACCCGTCATGAAGCGTGAGATCAAGACAACCCTCCCACGGAGCTTCAAGCCCCGTCCCGACCCCGCGAAGATGCTCTGGTGGGACGATCACATCGAGCCCATGCTCCAGAACTGTCGGCACTCCCGCGATGCCGCGATGATCGCCGTCTCCTGGGACCTCGGCGCCCGCAGCGGCGAGATGCGCGAGCTCCGCGTCGGTGACGTCACCGACCACAAATACGGCCTCCAAGTCTCTCTCGATGGCAAGACCGGCCAGCGGTCGCGACGATCATCAACGCCGTCCCACATCTGAATCGATGGCTCGCAGACCATCCGAAGGGCAACGACCCAACAGCACCGCTCTGGTGCGACCTCGACAGCGGTCGCGATGTCTCGTACAAGATGAAGCTGAAGATGATGAAGAAGCCTGCGCGCCGCGCGGAAATCCGTCATACCGATATCACCTGGCGTCGGATGCGCAAGAGCTCCGCCTCGTTCCTCGCCTCGCAGAACGTCTCCCAAGCTCACCTCGAAGACCACCACGGGTGGGAGCGCGGTTCCGACGTCGCCTCTCACTACGTCGCAGTCTTCGGCGACGCGAATGATCGCGCCGTCGCGAAGGCTCACGGGATGGACGTCAAAGACGACGACCCCGAACCGACGGCGCCGATCGACTGCCCCCGCTGTCAAAGGGAGACCCCGCGGGAGCGGCCTGACTGCATGTGGTGCGGCCAGCCGCTCTCGCACGACTCCATCCGAAAGCAGAAGAACCAGACGATGGAGCTCCTCGATGCCATCCAAACCGAGGACGGCGATGCGGCCAGCGCGCTCGTCGAACTCGGGAAGATCCTCGAAGAGTACCCCGCGCTCAACAACGTCGTCGGCGACGACATCGAGGTCGAAGAACTCTACTCGCAGATTCAAAGCTGATCACCCCGCTCGCGGTCAAGCTCCAAGAGCTCAAGCGGCTGGCCACCAAACCGCTCTGCGACATCGGGATCGGTCGCCTGTTCCCGGATCGTCTTAAATACCTCTTCGTGCTGCTCGATGATGTCGATCGGGTCCGTCGGTTGTGTCGTTGCCATAGCTTAGTTCTCCAATTTGGCTGTCATGCTACGCTCTCGCTCTTTTTCGAGTTCGCAAAGTTGGGTGGTGAGCGTCACCGCGCCCCTCCGTTGGCAAAGTCGGTGAGCCCGTGTTGGGGAATCTCGAGATCGCCGCCACCAGCAACGCGGTAAACCCGGATGACGCTTTTCGGGAGCCAGACCTCGTCGCCGTCGGCGAGCAGGAGGTAGGCCTTCTCGGTCTCGTGGTCGACCCGGCCACTGACTAGGTTGTCGCTGCGGCCGAGCAGCTCGACGTCCTTCTCGTCGACGAGCCAGTTCGGGAGCCAGGCGACAAGGTAGTCGTCGTCACCGCCGTTGGCCTGGAGCTCTCGGGCGACGGTATCCGGGTCGTCACCGGAGAGCTTTCGGTCGCTGATCAAGTCAGCGTAGCCTTTGATTAAGATAGGGTCTTCACTCATCGTGTCTCTCTCCTGCTGTTGTGGTTTCGGGCCAGTGCCATTCGAGACCGTCCTCGGTCGGGGTCGTGAGTCCCTCCCGATAGAGCCGGTCGTAGGCGTACAGTATCGGGGAGACCCCCGGCCCAAGGCCGTGCCGGACGCGGGCCTCCTTCGCGTACACCATCACCAGCTTGTGACGCCGGCGCCGGATCCGGAACTCCTCGAGGATACCACGAGGGTCGGCGAGGAACCGGCCGCCCCATCGGGAAGTCGCATGGAGGCGCTGGAAGAGCGTCCGGACCACGGTGATGACGCTACGCATCGTCCACCTCCTCGATGTCGACGTGGTCGAGAGGCTCGTCGGCGCCCTTCACCGCGGCGACCAACTGCTGGACGAGCATCTCCGCGCCGTTCTGGCTCACGCCGAACTCCCAGCGATGGAGATGGCCAGCCGACTGTGCGAGCGCGTCTTGGGCGTTGCCGTGGACGTCGTGGAGCTGGCTCTCGTTGAGCAGCACCGAGACCGAAATCCCCTCAGAGTCCTCGGGATCAAGCTCGCGGTCGGTGACGACCTGAGCGGAAATGACCTCGTCGCCATCGACGTTGGACGAGAGGTCGACCAGATTCTCGATCTGCTTGGCGAACACGCGGTAGGTCGGTTCCTGCATCGTGAGGCCGAGTGTGACGAGACCGTCTCCGTTGTGACGGTCGGTGGCGCGCTGGCACTGCTTCGCGAACCATGCGGCCTGGTCGCGATTCATATCGAGTCGCACCAGCGCGTGCGGGTCGGTTGTCGCGAGCACCCGACACTCCGGGAACGGTGACTCGTAGTCGATAGCGCCGGTGTCACTCGCCATCATCAGTCACCACCTCCCCCGAGAAGACACTCCAAGCACGGGAGTTCGCCGGTCCCGGAGTTCGGGCCCACACACCCCACCGTGCCATTGACGCAGGAGTCGTCCTGATCGGCGATGCCGGCGTGGGTTCGGACGGCGTCAGCGCATTGGTGATGGTAGCGATCAGCGCCGCGTTCACCAGCGACCGCGGAGGGGTCGTACTGTCCACCGTCGGTGACAGGCTCGCACTCGTCGGCTCTCTTTTCTGCGTCATCGAGCTCCTCAACGCCAACGGGATCGACGAGAACCGTCTGGTCGCCAACAGTCACGTTGATCCGGTCGCCGGTCCCCAGAGTGTGCACCTTCGACCGCCCGGTCTCGGGTTCTGTGATGCGAATGACTGCGAACCCTGGCCCGAGCCTCGTCCGTTCGGGCGTCGTTGGCTCGGCATCTGCAGCGGTGACCATCACTTCGTCCGCGCCGGCAAGGAGTGCACCAGCGACGGCGTGAATCGCGTCGTAGACGGCGTACTCGCTTGGTGCGTTCCAGGTTGAACCGTCGACGTTCACCTCGTAGCCGGCTGATTCGTTGCGACCACCGTCGGTGACGAGCCGCTCGCCGCGTGGTGAGAGTCCGAGGTCCTCCGGGTCGGCGGCCTCGAGACGCGCGGCAAGCGTGTGGCCGGGGATACCGCCCTTGGGGTCGCGCGGGCGCTCGACGGGGTCGTCGAAACTCGCCCCGCATTCGCCGCAGTAGTGAGCCTCGTCGTTGCCAATCGCGCCGCGCGTCCCTGGCGATCGTGTGCGGACGTTCGACTCATTGCATTCGGGGCACGCTTGGAGCATCTCAACGCCGCCGTCCGTCGCGACGCGAGACACGCGGACGTCGTGGAACTGCTCGTGGTCTTCGGCGGCGTCACCGACCTGTTCGATGTCGCCGCGCTCGATGACTCCGCACTGCTTGCACTTGGCGACGAAGCTCATCTCGAGTCACCACCCTCGTCGTTGGCGTCTTCGTCGACCGTCTCGGAAATCTGGTGGTGGCCGGCCTGGGGATGGGCTTCTTCGGATTTGTGCTCCCACGCGAGACCGCTCCAGCGCAGCGCTCCGGGAGTGATTTCTTCGCTGCAGATCGGACACTCGGCTCCGATCAGATCATCGTAGTCGATCCGCGCCGGGACGAGCTCGACAGCGCCGCCGTCGGTTGCGACGCGGTCTTCGCCGGGGAGTGGGCCGACGTACCGCCAGCGCCGCTCGCCACACTCCTCGCAGTCGTCGGACAGCGTGCACGTCTGTTCGTGTCCGCAGTTGACGCAGCGGTACTCGAGCTCGTCCGGTTCGTCGTCGACGTCGGTGGCGCGGTCGAAATCGCTCCCGTAGCGCTTGTCGAGCGAACACATCTGACAGAGCCGCCGGTTCGGCCCCGTTCGTTGTCCGCACTTCCGGCACTCGCGACCCGCCATTATCGCGACCCTCCCAGAGAGAGCGTGCGGCCACAGACGATGCACCGTTTTTCGATCACCGCGCTTCCGGTGAAATCGGTCTTCCCGTAGCGTCGGGTGTGTTCGTGGGGGCAGTTGTTCGCGGTCGTGATGCCGCCGTCGGTGATAAGTCGGTTCTCAGAAGCGGTGGTCTCTTGAGCCGGGACGCCTAATCCCGACTCGGTTGCGTTCTCAGTCATTTGGTTGAGGTCGTGACCCGCGGTAGGCCGGGCGCGCCCAATCTGTCCAGGACAAGCGCGCTCGGCGGGACCCGCGGTGCTACTTCGTCCCTTAGAACTCGACGTATAAGGGAGGGTGCTGTATTTCCGGCAGAATGGAAGTATTTGGAAAGCTATGCTTATTCGCTGGTTCTGCGCCTTACGAGCCGCGTAACTAAGCCGTTCTCTCGCGTTTTCGTGCATGCGTTTTTAGTAGATCGTGGCCGGCGCGTCTCCCCCGCGCCGGGACCTTTCAGTCGATAGGCAGTACTTTGGGGATCGTTCAGACGTCCGCGCGGGTCCCGTCCTCCGCTGAATTTTCACTCTCTCGCTTGCTACCAGTAGGAGCGAAGTCATCCCACTCATTGCGGTTCTCCGCCTCAAGACGTGCCTTGATGGCTTCACGAACCCATTCACTCCGAGATGTCGCAGGGTGTCGGTGGCCATCGATGTCGTCTCGCATCTCTTCGTCCATCGTGATCGTTGCTTGATAGCGGTTAGTCACCATCTTACCACGTAACCACGTAGTTTCGATGTAATAATAGTTCTTGTGGTGACTAACCAACTAACCACAGGGGCAAGTAATTATGTAGCCATGTGACCACTTTCGGCCATGGCCAATCGGAAAGACGTCACAGTCCCCTTACCGAAAGACGCAGTTGATGAGATCGACGGGAAGCTTTCATACGGAGATAGTCGTGCGGGGTGGATTCGTGAGGCAGTCTATCAGCGTCTTGAGCGCGAGGGAATCAACACAGAAGAATTCCGTAAGGAATTGGGAGACCCAATTGAGGGCGACGAGGGAAATCCGAATCGGGGACCCGAAGCGGTCCCAGTAAGTAACTGAGATGGGTATTTTTCGCGTCCTCCGAGGGCTGTTCAGTTCAAACAGCAGTACTTCGATCGATGGCGACAACATGGGCGTCGCAGGAGAGGATTGGAGGTGGGGCCGCGTTGACGAGCAGCCGTTTGACCACTATACAGACGCGTCCGACCGGGTCGTCGTACTGAAGCGCGAGCGACGTCACGATGAGGCTGAAGAGCTTCTTCTATGGTGCATCGACTACGTGGAGGCCGAAGCCGAGTTCGAGAAACACCAAAAGTACGGCCATGCGGCCATTGCACCCGCATATTACCGGCACCTTGGTATCGTCTATCGTAAGGACGGCCGCTACCAGGACGAAGTGGAAATTCTTGAGAGGTACGTCGAGGCGTGTCGGGGTTTGGGAAGAGACCCACAGAAGAAGATGTCCGAACGACTAGAACGAGCTCGGGAGCTGGCGGCAGAGAGTGAGTCTTGACCGGCGTCTGGTTGTGGCCGTAGTAAAGCTTCTCAGAAACCTTATCCTACCGACTGTGAAGGTCTCTTGCTGAGAGTTCGCCGGCACCATGGATCAGCGCGTAGAGGATATGGTGGTGGGAGGGAAGCGACCGGGGGTTTTTATTGCACATATGCGATTATAGCACTATGGCACGACCGAGTTTCACCGTCCCGGACGACCTCCTGGATGACTTCGACCGGGCGCTCGCGTCAAAAAGCGCGCGAGGGGAACTCCCTCCGAAGGTCAACCGGAGCAAGGTGGTTCGAGAGCTGATGTACGAGTACGCAAAAGAGGAGCTTGGTGAGGGAAACTTGAATACGACCCCGAAGCTGACGATTGACTGATTGTTTTACAGCTCTGCGGGGTCAAGAGCACTAATACTATCGGGGAGTTCAATTGCCTCATCGAGGACACGGTAAACGCGGTTCTGTGGGGGTCCTTCGGACTCAATAAGATCGTATTCTTGGAGCTTCGCGAGCTTGTTACGACGTGAGCGCTTGCCGATTGGTGTCAGATCGTGGCCATAGTAGATGTCCTGAGAGACCTCCTCATACTTAGTATGGAGATCACTCGCTGGAAGCTCACCAGCTTCGTGGACTAACGCGTAGAGAACGTGGTGATGGAAAGGGAGCGACCGAAGGTTTGATTTCCGGATTCGGTGCTGGGCTCGCTCGAATGAGTCGTTGATATCGGAACCGTGAATGCTCGAACGCCCCCGCTCGTCTGCAAGTTCGGCGGCAGCACGTAGCGCTTGAATCCCAAATCTCGCAACGCCGGCAACCTCGTCAGCGATGGTTTGGAGCTGGTTGTTCGTGACTGCACCCCGAGAGAGGCCCTGATCAGCCCGTGCCCGTAGGATCGACGAGAGCTCGTTGACCCCGTAGCGCTCAAGTTCGATTGGGCCGGTGATATTCTGCCGCACGGTGGATGGGGCTCGAGCAAGCCAGCGATCAGCGTCGTGGCAGATCGCGACGATAGATACCTTGGGTACGTGGGTGATGTACTCTAAGGCCTCGGTGTTGGGGAGTGTGTCGGCCTCGTCAAGCACTAAGATGTAGGGTTGGTCGACGGCTTCACGCAATTGCTCTCGGAGAACTTCGACGGGTGTGTTTAGTGCGACATCGACCTGGACGTGGTGCTCGCGAAGAGCTGTTCGAAGAATCTCTCCGGTGGTGGTGCCGAGACATTCGATGTGAGCGTGGTCGACGGCAGCGAACGCTTCAAGCTTCCCGAGCGTGTGCCTGGCGAGGACAGTTTTCCCGACACCAGAAGGCCCTGCGATGAGGACATCGTCGGCACGATTGCCGTCGAGCGCCGACCCAAACGTGCGGGAAAGCTCTTCTACCGCCCCCTCTCGGTGCCTGAGCTCCCGGGGCAGGTACTCGTCCTCGAAGACCCGCGGATCAGTTATCATGTTGTCCAAAAATGACGTAAACTGGGTATAAAAACAAGTGCGACAATTCCGGCAGATGGTTGACGAATTCTAAACTTGTTTTTTACCACCTGCCGCCCGCCCATGCTGGCCCGCTAGTGAACAGGCTTCGTCGTGGACGATCTCGAAGACGTCCTCATCGAGGTTCCCACACTCGCACTTGAACGAGATGACTTCACCATCGTGGAGGCCGCCCCTTCCCTCAGTTTTCCCGAACTTGACGACTGTGATTGGGTGGGCCGCATCGAACTCAGGTGTCGGGCGTCCGGGGACATCAGGGGCGAGTTCGTCGTAGTGGTCGCGACCGTGTTCTCCAGCGAGAGAGCAGTCTTCGTCGTGCCAGATCTGCTCAAGCGTCTCGTCAGCTTGCATGCATTCGGGACAGAGGTAACCGACACACTCTCCGCGGAAGTGATTCGAACCCTCGGGCTCGGTGACGACCAGCCGCTGAATTTGGATACCTTCCAGCCGCTCGCGAATGACCTTCATTGGTTTGCCTCCTCATCAACGTGGAGATTAGATACAAATTCGTCGACGTACGCATCAACCGCAGTCGATAGATGCGCGTCGGACCCATCGACGGCACGAAATAACTCGTCCTTCGTTTCTTGAGGGACGTCGTCGTCGCGTGATAGGCTCGATTCCAGTTCGTAGGTGAGCCATCTCAGTTGCGCAAGCCGCACGTAGGTCTCGTCTTGGATGAGCTGCTCGTACTCGTGGTAGGTCAGTTCATCATCGACGAGCGAGCGTTCGTGCTGGTATGGTTTGGAGCCAGCGTACTGCAGCTTGTGTACGAACGACATCAGTCGTCACCCCACGGAAGGATGGAGGTCGCTCGCGAGACCATCGCCATTCGAATCTGCTCGGCTGACTCCTCCATCCGACGCTCGGTCACTTGGGAGAGGTCGTCGCTGTACTGCAGCTGGATGTCGATGTTCTTGAGCGCCACCGCGAGCTCGCCGAAGACCTCGTCCGAACAAAGTTCTTCGGCGTGGGTCCCGTGCGGGTCGTCAGCGTTGATGAACTCCTCGGCGTAGCGGCCAGCGGCCTCGCGAGCATCGGCAGCGGTCGTCATTCGGACTCACTCTCCTTGGTGTCGCGGTTGTGGAGTGGGTGTTCGAGCTGGAGCCGGGAGCGCGGGTAGGCGTAGCGCTTTTTGTCGACGTCGAGATCGGTGCGCTGGGGGAAGGTCACTTCGACGACGTCGTCCGTCTCTGGGTACGCCGGGTTTACATCCGCGACGGTGGGGCCGTCGTCAGACAGTTCGTAGGCGTCCGCGCGCAGGGTGTCGAGTCCGACGACGAGCATGGTCGCGATATCGTCTTCCTCGTCTTCGTCGGCATCACGGTCGGTGACGTGGTCGCCAACGTGGAGCCGGGGGAGTGCGTCTCCCTCGGCCATGTTGAGTTGCTCGGCGATGCGGCGGGCGTGGGTGTTGTCGTCGGTCATCTTAGTGCTCCTCCGGGATCTGTGCGGTGACTGCGTCGTGGATGGCGTTGCTCGTAGCCAGGTAGACGTCCCAGTCAGGGAGTTCGTCGACATAGATGTCGGGCGCGAAGTCGTTCGCTGGGGTGGTCGTGGTCGGTACTTCCGAAACCGTTTCTGTTGGGGGGTTCGTAGCTGCCATTGCTTCGTTGTCCGAAGCACGGTCAGGGTGTTCCAGCACCCTGGCCGGCCATTCTGGCCGACCTCCCGTGCTCTATCCTACAGTACGTAGTGTCCCCACTTAACTGTTTTTACAATGTAAATGGCAATGGTATTTGTTGGAGTAATGCTTTTGTCAAAAGCAACCCTACTATGAACGTGGTGAGAGAATGAGTACACCAAGAATGGTTGACGCCGACGACTTCGACGACCTTCACTGGGCGATTATCGACGAGATGCTGGCCGGACGCGACGATGGCGAACCGTGGGGGTACGCAACTCCAGGCCATCTCGCAGAGGTGACTGGTGAGAGTCGGCAGTTGATGAATCAGCGGCTTCGGGACTTGACGATGTCCGACGTCGTCGAGAAGGTGAGCCGTGGGTTCTACCGAATTCACGCATCTGAAGTCCCTGACAGAGATGAGTAGCGACGGCATCAACTGGCCGCCGAACTACCCGCGCACCGCCGCCGAAGACCGCGAGCCGTATCCTGGCGACCTCTCGCCCACGCGCAAGGAGTCCTTCGAGAGCGTCGTCGACGAACTCGAGCGCTGGGGCGCGACCGATGTCGACATCTCGACGGCGAGCCAGCACTACGCCGACCGGCCGAACATCCCCCACCAACACGACAAGCCCGACGACGTCGGCGTGGTCGCACGCTTCCGTCGCGAGGGGGAGGCGGCCGACACGGGCTACGCGATCGCGTGTGACCGCTGGTCGACCCAGCGTGAGAACGCCCGCGCGATTGCGCTGTACGCCCGTCGGATGCGACTCGCCGAGCGCTGCGGCGTCACGACCGCGTCGTCGACGTTCGAGACGGCCCGACTCCCGCCGGCTCAGGACGATGACGTCGTCGTCGCCGAGGCGTCGCGAGCGCCGCACGACGTCCTCGAGGTCGCCCCCGACGCGCCGGCCCACGTGGTTCGTGATGCGTATCGCGATCTCATCCAAGAGCGTCACCCCGACAAGGGCGGATCTCGCGAGGAGTTCGACGAGCTGCAGGAAGCGAAGGAGGCGATGCTCTCGTGAGCGACGATGTGACTATTTTTTATCAGAATACGCAAATAGTCCGTTTTTCCTCGAAATCTGCCTAGCTAACTCACCCTCTAGTGATTTTACAGCCGGTTCTGAGGCACGTGGTTCTATTTTAACGACTGTTCGTGGTGGCAGAATGTTCGTGAAGTTCACTCCGCTTTTGTCAGTCCCAACTAGGTGTTCATGAACACGTTCAACGACGTCGTTCGTTGAGCCAACATAGTAGACTCGGCCTCCTTGATTCAGTTCGTGTGTTGCCTGTTCGTTGGGCTCAAGTGTGTCAATTGGAATTCCCGATTCAACTTTTGTTTGGACAGCTCTGCGCCGATCCCAGATTTTGGCAGGTTCATCAGCGATCGTAGGTGTACAATCCAACACATACACGTGGTAGGGCGAGTCCGTAGCGCTGAACTGTGAGTCAAATTCCCGAATGTCAGTTGGCGATTCAAGATTTGCGGTGACACCGAAAGGCGAGTCTGGAGTTTGACTTCTATCCGGGGGTTCGCTGACAAACCCGGACACATCTAGGGGAAGTGTCGTTGGTGTGTGGAGGCCGACACCGTATTCACAACCATCACGGAAAGCATCAATAGCGACGATACACTCGGCAAAGTCTTGGTTTTTGAGCCTCCCCACAGGCTCGTATAATGGCCGCCCGACTTGTTCGTGAAGCAGTCTCTTCAGCGCGGTAGCATTCCTTGCATTAAGAGACATATCGTCATCGTAGTAGTCGCTCTCACGGGCGTATTCAATTGGCTTCGCCCCAGGTCTAAGCTCGGCGAACATTGCTAAGGTGAGTGGATTCACACTTGTCGGTCGCTTTTTGAGCCTGACCTCTAGTTTGTCAACCAATCCCTCCCTGTTTTTGCTGTTGTCAATGTGTTCCTTGATTTCATTGCGAAAATCGGACATAGTGTACTGTAGTTCTATTTCGACTGATATGAATCCATTTCTCTATTGAACATTTTGAGGTATCCGCTTTTGCACTAAACAACCGAGTTCGGCCGCCTCCTACTCCGCATTACATACTTAGTGAGGATGTTAACCGATATTATTGTAATAAACGTAGGAATCGAAGCTGACCTTTTTAATCTACTTCTTTTCCTTGTACAGTGTCACAGAGAGATGTGTCAGAACAACTCCCTTTCGCCGTCCGGGTCACAGTCTTACGAAGATTCGCGGCCTCGCCGACGGGGGCGATTGTCCAAGCGGAGATCTGGCCGTAGGCGGTAGCTATGTCAGAACCTCAGTTTTGAGTATGGAAATGTCTCGATTCTCTGAGCTACGTTGCACCAAAAAGTGAGCGACAGCTACGCCGCGTCAGAGGTCGAACTCCCGGCGAGTTGGACGACTGCAATCTCGGCGACGGTCAGCGACAGCGCTGCGAGCGCCCGGACGGGAACGAGGTCGACGCCGTCGACCCAGATGCCCGCGCCCAAGAGCACGGCCGTGAACGCGATCCCGAGAAGCGCGGCCAGCAGACTACCGGAGACCTCGCGGTCGTAGAAGTGCTCGAGGACGGGATAGGCGAGGAAGCCACACGCCCCGACGAACAGGAAGATGTAGTTGACGAACATGACGGGCTCAGTCATCTGCGTCCTCCTGGTCGCGCGCTGCGAGCGCTCCGGAGATGGCGCCGCCGAGCATGGACGCGGCCTGCCCCCAGCGAGAGCGAGCGAGCTCGATCCCGAAGAGTGCGAAGAGGACGGTCCCGAAGGCGGTGTAATGGAATTCGGTGAGCTGTGCGGTCTGTGGGAAGAGGACGTCGGCGAGCAACGCGATGGCGAACGCCAGCGCGAAGATCAACCCCGCCCATCCTCGTGCGTTTTCGACGCGCATTCATGATTCGAGGGTGTCTGGTCGGCCGCGACGGCCCCTCTCGGCGTCGCGGGCCCGGTGATGTCAGTAGTGCTCGCTCGTGCGACTCAGCGAGGCGCAGCGGAGGTCATCGCGGGCGGTAACCCCGACTACGTTTATAGTAGAGATGGTCGAAAATCTCGAAATCACGATTATAGTTGGATGTGCAGAGGCGGGTGTCTGCTGCGTTGGATACCTTGTAGCAGAGTTACTCAAAGAGCTAAAGAAAGAGCGACGGGGTGATAAATAGAACTCAGAACTCGCTGACGACGTGCCGACTCGGGTCCCACGACGACGGCACGAACGCGTCGCCGTTGTCGTCCGTCGGCTGTTCTTCGGGGTGGTCCTCGTACCACGCCTGGACATCGCTGCTCGTCACCCCGCCGGTTGGGCTCTGGTAGTGAGTGAGCGTCGCGCCCGACGGGACTGCAGCTGCCAGTCGGCTGTAGAGGTCCGCTGCTTCTGTAGCTCCGTCGTAGGTCGTGCCGTCGACGTCGATCGTCCCAGAGACGAACGTCACGCGAGCCGTGAGGCGCTCCTCTCCGTCGGAGAGGCTATCGTCATCATCGATCCGTTGTGGGCCGTCGTACTCCGGGCCGACAAACGGCGCACCGTCGGCGGGGAGTTCGGACTGGAGCGTGTCCAGCGTGTCCGGGTCCGAATCGACCGTGAGCGTGACGACGTGATGGAGAACGAGATGACTCATAGGAGGCTCACCCGGCGGGCGGTCATGTCATGAATATAATCCCGCTCTTGCTCCGAGACGACCCGGCTGGAATGTCCAGCTAAAGACATCAGTCCGTTCCAGAAGTCGTATGCCCCGTCAAGTGCCCCAACAAAGAATTGTCGGGGAGTAGTCTCCAATGAGATCGGAGATGTGTCTGTGGTAACTTTCCGCTGGCCGCCTGACGACACATCAAATAACATCTCGCCGTCGTCGTATGTAGCGACGACAGAGACGAACTGCCCAAGCTCCAAATTGTCATTGCTCAGGATGTGGGAATCCGACCCCGACGTGATTTTGAACTCAAGCTGCGGTGAGCCTGAGCCGTCATCATCGACAGATAACTGATACTGTCTCGCGTTGGCCCCGCCACCGAACGCAAATATAGAGTTGACTGACCCTGACGAAGTCGTAAATGAGTCAGCTCGTACTACGGCAAACATCGAAAATTCGGTTTGGTCGTAGAATATCGGGTCAGTCCCGATGACTCCGTAATCGTCCGTCCCGTCGAACGACGCCGCCTCCCCGACCGGCGATGGTTTCCCCATGCTTACGCCGCCGTTGAGCGCGAGATGTCGCCCGTTCCCCGAGCGGTCGCGGACGACGTTTCGTCCGCCGTCGTAATCCACGTCGTCAAACGTGTACCATGCCTCCAGCCCGTCCTGTAAGTTGAGTTGTGACATTTACAGTTCCTCCACGATTACCTCGCCGACTTCGAGCGTTTCGGCGTTCCCGTCGCTCCCGTCTTGCAACTGGATGATAGGACGATAGTCCGTGGGGACAGCGTGGTCATGGGTAACCAACGGGACTCCATCTTTGAGATACCTTACTTCGGACCCATCGTATTCTATGGAAATGTCATGAGTTGTCGACCAATCCCATGTCGTGGGGGTTGAGGTGACGTTTCCATTGTCGAGCGTGGAGTATGCGGCACCACCACCCAGCTCAGCCAACATCCCCGTCCCCGATGTATCAAGTCTCGTTGTCGGGTCCTCGTTGGAAATCCCAATGATTGCTTTCCCTGACCCGTTAGCGCTGTACGAGACGTTTGAGAATGTGATTCGAAACGGCCCAAGCGACTCGTGGGTTGTGAGTGCCGAGGCAAAAATCGCACCGAAAACGCCACTCCCCGTTCCGTCATGCTCGGCATGGAGCCGCCGTGGGCGTCCGGTCACGCTGAATGTGTAGTTCCCACCCGACGACGCCGACGACCAATTCGGAACGTCCGCTAACGTCTCGAACTCCCACATGAGGCGTTCGGTGAGACGGGCGGCCCGTGGGCGTCGGAGCCCATAGAGCCCGCCCTCACCGTCTGCGTTCGCCTTGAGCGTGCGTTTCCCGTACCCGGCGTCCCACTCGACTAACGACACGTCGTCGCCTGGTGCGAGCGCGTCGTCCGTCCGCAGGTAGGCGTGAACCTTGGTATCCGAGACGACCGCCTCATGCGGGCCGGCGTCCAACGCGCCCTTCGGTCGGACGACTTCGCCCCCGAGTTCAACCGGTCCGTATTGCGTGTCGGTGAGATACTCACGCGTCCGACGCACCGTCTCTATTTCGCCGATATACATGGGGCTACCGCCGCTTGAATAGGTTTCAATGAATATGGTATCTGGATTGAATCTAGAATCAGATACCGAGACGGAACCAAGTTCCGTTCCGGATGAATCAATCGCCGTCGCAACGACAGTTGTTTCGGAGAGTTCTATATCAACGTCGACCCATTCACCGAACGTTTCAGCAAATGAGTCTGTTGGCCCGCCCTCTTCCGAATCAGAGAACACAGACATTCGTATTGCGTCCTCTCTGATTTCCACCCGGTACGTGTTTTCATACCTTGATTCGGTACCTTCGGAGAGGTAGAGATTTATTCCCGCATCCACCCCAGCTAAATAAGTCGGGATTGTAGCGGAGTCGCCGCGCTCTATTCTCTGTCCGGACATGAGCGTGGCAATTTCAAAAGAGCCGCCCGTAGCGTCCGATTTGAGTGAGTAGTTACCACTATCAACAACAGAAGATTGGACAGAAAACACGTCATTGAATGTCCAATTGTCCGGGAGGCGTCCACCCTCCCAATCCTCAATAGTTAGGTCGACACTCGACGGCACGCGCACACCGTCTTTCCCGACGTTCGTCAGCTCGTACCCGCCCCAGTCCTTGTCCGTGTCGATGGCGAGCCCCGACAGGTCACCCGCACTCACGCCCCCGCTTTGGTCGAGCAGCACGTACGAACCGGCCGAGGCGTCGAACCGGTAGAACCCCGCGGTATCCGAGCCCGACGGCGGGACTTCGATGATACCCGGTTGCTGGGGCGCGTTCGCGGTCGCGTCGTACTGCGGGACCGTGATCGACTCGGAGGCGATGAGGTCGGTCAGCGTCGCCGTCTCGGCGGTCACCTCGTCAGCCTCGAGCGTCGGCCCCGTCAGCACACCGTTTGCCTTCTCTTTCCATTGCCGAAGGAATCTGAAAATTCCCATTAGTGCGCCTCCTGGATGGTCACGTCGGCTGTCTCGCCCGCTGCGGCGGGGGTCGTCACGCGCACCCGAAGCCACGCGTCGGCCGCGTAGAACGTGTCGCGGATGTCTTGGGGATCGTCGACGTCGGCCTTGTCGTAGACGGCCTCGTCTTCGAACCACCCGTCGGTGGGCGGCGAGCTGGTGTCGTTGTTGTGGTGGACGTCGAGTGCGTAGCTGGCGTCGGCAGTCGCCTCGATGTTGAGCGAGACGAGTGCGTCGCCCGGCGTTTTCATCGCCAACAGGACCGCGTCGGCGGTCTCGATCGGCTTGTCGGTACGTCTGGTCGTTGACTGTGTTTGTGCCATGTGAAAAGCGCCTCCTGCAGGAAGGCCGCGGTCGTCCCCTTTCCCACCCGCCGCGGCGCGGGTGAGGTCATCGGGACCGGTTGCTCAGTTCGTCGAGGCGTCGCCGTCGAAGTAGATGACGTCACCCGTATCCTGGAGCCGATAAAATCCGGGTTGGCCGTCGGCGAGTGCGGTCGCATCGGCGACCGACGTGACGCCTTGATTCGAGATGGGGTTGCCCTCCATGTCGAGCGTCTCCCGCACGCCGATCGAATCGACGACGACGTCGAGCGAGAGGGTCCCGATGTCTCCAGAGAAGCGCTCGGGGACGAACAGCGACAGCGCCGATCCACGTGGATACGTCGCGTCAGTTCCGTCCGAGTACGCCACCCGGAAGTAGAGCAGGTGCATCCCCGCGCCGGTGGTCGAAAACCCGCCGGAAAACGAGTAGCTCACCTCACCAGCAGCGGCGTCGGTGACCGACACCGTGTCGTTGAGGACGGTGTTGTCGTCCGCCTTCCGTTTCACAAAGAGCCGGACCTCGTCGGCGTTGGTGAGGTCGACCACGCCCCCATCCAAGTCCTTGAGTGTGGCGTCGAGTGTGGGCGCTGAGTCGCCCTCCCGGAGCACGTAGTCTGCCGTCGCTGGCTTCTGTGCAAATGGATCGGTCATCTACGGGCCCTCCATGTCGAGCAGTCGTCGGGCCTTCATCACGCCGTCTCGAGCCGACCAACCGTCGCCGGTGTAGTGACGCCACGCGCCCCGGAGCGCTGCGAGCCAGCTCTCGTCGAGGCCGGCCAGCGGCGAGCGCTCCCCGTGTGCGGCGACGACAGTCCCGCCGTCGGGACCGGGGAACAACCGGATATGGGTCTGCCAGCGTCCGAACAACCCCGAGGGTCGATGGGCGTAACTCCCGCATTCACGACGTCCATGCCAGCGTTTCAGGGCGGCGCAGTTGTTCGGGAAGATCTTCTCCCGACTCCGGAGCCGGTCGCGAACCACAGACGGTGGGTCGTCGATCACCCCTGCAATCTCGGCGTCGTGCAACGGGAGTTCGAACTTGATGAACGGAAGCCGGCGTTCGAGCCGGGGAAGCAGGTCGCGGCGGACGTACCAGAGGTCGGGCCACGTCCGACCGAGGACGCGCTCGACGCGAGGGTCTGAGAGCGCGCCTCGCCGGGCGGCCCACGCGAGGAGTGCGACGGTCGCGACGAGCGCGAGGAGCGATGCGACTCGGGGTGGATTCGATTCGAGCATGGGATAACTGGAAATGGTGGTGTGGGTGGTTGGGAAGGCGCTCGCCCCGATGGGTCATCACGCCGCCGCTCAGAGTGCGCGTTTGGTCGTCCGGGCAATCGTCTCGATCCCGCGGAGCGCTCGGGCAAGCGAGTCCTTCCCCTCGAAGTCGAGGTTCATCGTCCCCCACTCGAAGCGGGCGTCGTGGAGGACGTACGCCGGGTCGGTCTCGTCGTCGATGGCCTCGAACGCGTCGACTTTGTACGCGTAGCCTGGCTGCAGAATCTGCGCCTCGATTCCGAGCTGCCCCGTGACGGTGCTCTTCGCGAGCGCCTTCGCGAGCTCGGTCCGCGCGATGCTTTCGAGCTCGGCGTTCGACTTCGCATCCGGTCGAAACTCAGCTTCCGCTTCGATCTTCCCGCGGTCGTCGACGGACGTCTGCGACACCGCCTCAACCTCGGGCCGGTCGCCGTTCTCGTCTTCAGGGCCGAACACGGTCACGGAGTTCGCAAAGCCCTCATCAGTGTCGACCGGCTCCGGCTGGCCGACGACGGTCCAGTCGACGTCCTTCACGACCTCGCCGGGCGCGAAGGCGTTGAGCACGAGCTCGGACTCGGCGTAGTCAGGGACGAACACGAGCCCGGAGTCCTCGGCTATCGCGTCGGCAATCTCGAACGGGCTGCCGACGAACGTTTCGTCGTCGATGACGCGGATCGAATTCGTGTCGATCCGGAGCTCCCAGTCCGACAGTTCACTCGGCTGGTAGCCCGTCCGCGGGATGGCGTCATCGCGCTCGCCGTGGCCATCGAGTGTGATGCGCCCCTCGATGATCGACCCGAGCGAGTCTTGAGCTGCGAAGTCGACCGCCACGCTCGACGTGTCCGTCTCGGACCCGTTTGTCGGATACCAGTTGGTCCCGTCATTCCTGACCTGCAGGCTGGCTGCGCCGGATGGATCGTCGACGGTGACGTCGAGTGTCGCGGCGGCGATGTTGAACGTCGTGTCGAACGCCGAACCGGGGATCGTGACGCCAGGGTAGTCGACGGGGGCGTCGAGGCGGCCGTTCGTGAGTGTGTTCGGAAGTGTGTGGTTCGCCCGGAGGTCGACAGGGTCGACCGCGTCGATGTTGAAGTTCTCCGAGAATTCTGACGACACCTCAGCACGGAGCGTGTGGCTCCCCGCGTCGACTTGGCCGGGGTCGACCCACGCACCAGAGGTGTGGAGTCCGTAAAACTCCACACTCCCGTTCGTCGATATCGAGAGGTTGGCGAGTTCTGTGCCGTCGAGCGACCACTTGATCTGCGATGAACCGTTCGTCCCCTGAATTCGGAGGAAGAGCCCGAACTCACCGTCGGGGATGTCGTAGTCGAGCTCAAACGGCCACTCGGCAGCCTGCCCCGCGGTATCGAGGTTCGCCGCCTCCCCGCCAGAGAAGTCCGACGAGAAGAACGTCCCATAGGAACCGGTCGCGCTCTCGCCTTCCATGAGGAATGAGCGCTGCAGCGGCACGATCGTCGCCGACGACCCGCTCCCGACACGCTTCCAGGGGTCGGTGTTCGAGGGGTCGCCGAACAAGTCCGCGAACGACAGGTCGGCGGGTGAGTCTTGGGCGAGGAAGTCTTCGTCGACGATCGTCTCGGTCGGCGTCGTCACGTTCGCGGTGAACGGCGTGTGGGTGTTGATGAAGTCCGCCCACGCGACGCCGCCGCGCTCCGAGGAGACGTCGTAGACGACGCCTCCGTGACGGAGCTTGTCGACCACGTCGAAGCCGACGAGGCGGTCGGAGACACCGTCATCGCCGCCGTTCAGCCGGTACGTGTGGAACGGCCCGCGGAAGACCACGTCCCCGCCAAGGTAGATCCGTGTTTCAGTGAGCTCCCACTCCCGGAGTCGTCTGTCAGGGCGAATATCGATGCGCCACTCACCGACGGCCGATGATTCGGGCTGGATCATCGGCCAGCCCTCGATCCGAGATCCATCGAGGCGTGCAATCTCGCCCTGGTCGTCGGTGAACGTCGCGAACCAGCCTTCCGACGGAACCTCGAAGTCGGTCGTGACCGCGGTCGCCTCTGAGGTTGCCGTCGAGTGCTCGGTCTTCGCGACCACGCGGACTTTGTGCCGCGTGTTCTGGTCGAGCCCGTCGACGGTCGCGTCCGTGTCGTTCGGAGCGAGCGTCTTGACGACCTCGAACGACCCCATCGGGCCGTCTTCGAGCGGGGTCGTCCCGGTCGCGAGCTCGACGTCGACGGCGTCCTCGTTGTCCATCGTATCCGCGTACGTGATGTCGAACGCCGTTGGGCGGGTGTCCGCAATCGAGGGTTTTCCTGGCGCGGGGAGTAGCGTGACCGGGCTGATGGTCGTCCACGACCCCTCGCGGTCAGGCGTCTCGTGTCGGATTCTGATGTCATACTCCTCGCCATCTAACAGATTCGTGATTGTGATCGTCGGCGTGACATCGTGTGAGACCGTGCCGTCATCCGTCCACGGGTCACCCGAAGCGGTCACGCGATGCTGGATGTGCCAAATGCCTGCGTTGGCCGTGTCGTCCCACGTGAGGGTGAATTCGTCCTCGACAGACGCGTCCGCAGCGAAGTCCGTGACCGCCGCCGACGGCGTGGTAGCGAACCCAGTTAGTGGATCGGACTCGCGGCCGTCGCCGAACGCGACGATTTCGATATCGTATCTGGTCCCATCGAGCAGCCCGGTGATTGTGTATCCGGTCTCGTTGGCCGCGAGGTCGCCAGAAGACGACCACGTCGCCCCACCGTCATCGCTCCACCGGACACGGTACCCGTCTTCATTTGTGGCGTTATCGTCCCACCCGACCGGTATCTCACGAGTTCCGAGCGACCCCGTGATGTTCGTCGGCGACGGGACGACTGTCGCTTCCGACACTTGGTCGGTCGACTGAGATTCGCCGTCGACGACGCGCCGGACGGTGTAGTAGTATCGCGTTGACTCGGTGAGACCCGAGTCCGTGTACGACGTGACCGTCTCGTCCGCAATCGTCGCGACCAACGAGCCGAGCGACCCATCGGTCGAGCGGTAAATCTCCCACGACCCACGTGCGAGGCTGTCCTGGCGCGTCCACGACAAGTCCATCGACGTCGTGCTGGCCGCAGTCGGGACGAGGTTGGTCGGAGCGGGGAACGGCTCACCAGTAACCGAGACGCTGTCGAGCCGCGGCGTTGTCGACGTGTCGGTCGTCGAGATGGACACGTCGATGGACACGCTCCCGCTCAACGCCAGTCCCGACAGGTCGTACGACCCAGTCGACACGTCCGAGAACGTGACGCTATCGCCAGCCTCGTTCGAGACGGTGATGTCGATCGTGCCGTTTGCATCGTTCGACGTCGAGATATCCAGCGAGTCGTAGAGAACCGGCTCGGACCAGCTGTGCGTCGCTGAGTCCCACGAGCCAGAGCTGAAGAACGGGTAGTGCTGCCGGTAGTCGTACGTGGTTGAGGCGGTGCCGTTGTCGGTGTCGATATAGCCGGTCCACAGCGTCCCGACCTTCGAGTCGACGAAGCGCCCATAGAGCGTCGTCCCGTTGGACTCCTCGCTGATGTTGCCCGCTCCCAGTTCGAGCAGCGGCGTGAGGTCGTCGTTGACAGGGTCGTATGAAACCGACCCGTAGGTCCCGGCATCCTGCGAGATGGTACACTCGTTGCTGGCCGAGATTGTTTGCTGGTCAATCTCGGCGTAGTCGATGCAGACCTCAGCGTTGCTGGCCGCCGTCCGTCCCCATTCGACCGAGACCGTCCGAGAGTCCGACGACGGATAGTCACGAGCCAGTTCGATGGCGGTCGTGAGTTGCGTCCGCGCCCCCGAGTTCTTGTCAAACGTGTGCGATACTGTCGGCATCAGAGCACCACATCCTCAAGTGCGGCCTTCACATCCGCTCGGCTGTCGTAGTCCTCCAGCGGTGCGAGGACGACGATGTCGAGCTCCCAGCGGAGCGCTGTCCGAGTCCGATTCGAGGCGTCGCGACCGCCGACGATCACGCCCCAGACACTCGCGAAATCGTACCGAAGCGGTGCCTCAATCGACACCAAAAACGAGTCGACGTCCGCGAGGTTGGCGGTGTCCTCTCGGAAGAAGGCCCCGCCTTGGGCCCGCCCCGCTCGAACGAACGTGTCCGCCGTCTCGCGGACGTACGGCGCCAGCGCCTCGAAACGCGTCTCCGGCGTTGGGAACGACTCGTTGGGGACAAAGCGGAACGTCGGGTTGATCTCCTCGGCCACCCGCGGCGTGTAGATCGTCTCGCCGACCAGGACATCCGCAGCGATGCTCCCCTGTTCAGTCCCAATCGTCCACGTCATGATGGGCCGACCCCCCGGCGGTACCGACTCGTGATGTTTTGGACCTCATCACGAGCCACCTCATGCTGCTGGACAACGAACTCATCCGACGCCGTCACGCGCCACTCGGTCGCCTGGAGGTTCTCGACAGCGCGGGCGAACGCCGTGACGTGGTCGCCGAACGAACTGACGTGCTTCTGCATCGACGACGCGACCGCCGGCGTCGCCCCGCCCATCGACGTCGCGCTGACGCTCCCTGACGACGCCCCAGCGAACCCAGAACCAAGCACCATGTTCGAGACGCGAGCGAACTCCGCTTCAGAGAGCCCCGCCTTGGACGCCGTGACACCGCCCTGCTGGTTCGCGAGTGCTCTGAAGAGTTCTGGCGTCATCTGCATCGACGTGTTCTCGATCTTGCTCGGGTCGGACACGTAGCCCGAGACACCGATGCCTTGGCTGTCGAGTCGGTCTTGGAGCTCCTGGCGCCGCTCGTTGGTCTCCTCGAGGCGGGCCTTCAGGTCGTCCCAAGAGTCCTCCCAAGGCGGCGTCTCTTTGAGCTCCTCCTTGATCGACTTGCGCTCCTCGGTGAGTTCCTTGAGCTCCTGGAGTGTGTCTCGATTCCGCGTCAGCGCTTGCTCGATCGCCGGCGTGAACTCCGCCATCGGCATTCCGGCCGACTGACTCCCCGTCCCGCCAACGAATCCGGCGTACTGATCCGCAGTCGGTTGGGTTGCACCCGAAGCCGTGGGGTTCGACGACCCACCCGTGGCACCCGGAGCCGCCGTCTCAGGTGCGTACCGCGGGACCGAGAACGAGTCACCGCCCTCGCCGGGCAGCGCCAGCTTCTCCATCTCGAAGTCCTCCGAGATCTGGACGTTGACCCCCGTCGCCGTCGAGATGATGTTGAGCACATCGCGATACTGTTGGACGAACGCTTCGACGCCCTCGATCGACTGGTTGACGCCGTCGAGGATGCCCGTCGCGAACTCGTCGCCAATCTCCCCGCCGACCGACGATATGTAATCCAGCAGCCCGACGAACGCCCGGACGGTGAAGCCCTGGACGGTGTCGAGTGCCCGGTCCCAATCGCCGGTGAGCACGCTCAGCGAGAAGCGGTTCGCGCTCAGCATCGCGTCAAGTTCCGTGATGAACAGCCCGGAGATAGACTGGACGCCGACGTCGACGATGCCCTCGCCTTTCTCCATCGCCTCCGCCCAGATGGAGTTGTTCTTCGCGAGCTCGCGCTCGGTGATCTCGTTCATCTCACTCAGATGCGACTGCGTGAGGTCCGTCACCCGAGCAAGCGAGGAGTCAACCGTCGTCTGGATGTCCGCGAAGTTCGTCTGATAAGCAATCGACGCCGCACCGGCCCCAGCGATGAGCCAACCAATCGGGCCGGAAACGAAAGCAGCAATCGGGGCTGCAGTTCCTCCAAAGATGCCTCCAGTCAGCGCGACCGTCCCGAGCAGCCCATCGGTCGCGTTGTTCGCATCGTTGGCCGCGTCGACGAGGTCGCCGAGCCCGCTGACTGCGTCCGTGACTGCCGGGAGCATCTGCTCACCCGTTGTCGTTCCGAATTCGAACACCGAGTTCTGCAGTTCGGTGATCTGCGAATCGAGCGTATCGGCCTGAGCCGCGTATTCTGACTGAACAGACGTCGCGTCGCGGTAGGCGCTTTCTGACTGCCGCACCGACTGCTCCAGCGAGTCGAAGTTCTGCGCCAGCGTGAGGACCGCCTTCCCACCCGACCGACCGAATATCTCAGTCGCTTCGGTGACGCGAGCGGTCGAGCCCTCGATAGATTGCAGGTGATCCAGATAGCGGAAGAGCGCTTCCGTTGGGTCTTCTTCGATGAGCCTCTGGAACTCTTCGGCTGTCATCCCGATGGCCCCCGCAACCTCTGGAACGTTCTCTGCGAGCCGGTTGAACATCTCGTTCGTCCGAGTCCCGCTGCGCTCCACCTGCATACCGGAGGCCACGAGCGTCCCGCTGATCGCGACGAGCTCGGCGAACTTGACGCCGAGTGTTCCAGCTGCCGGGGCAGCGCGTGACATCGCAGAGACGATTTCTGACGACGACGCCGCGACGTTGTTTGAAATCTCGTTGATAGCCGAGCCCATGTTCTCGGCCTCCTCGATGGGAACCGAGAGCGCGTTCGCCAGCCGGGCGATGTCGTTCGCGGCCTGTTCCGCCGAAAGGTCGGTTGCCGCAGCCATCTTGCCGATGGTCTCGGTGAAGGCCTCGATGTTGTCCGTCCCAGTCACTCCCAAACGCCCCGCGATTTCGGCAATTTGGGCGAGACGTCTCGTTGGGATAGCAAGGTCACTTCCGAGGGCAAGGAGGCTATCGCGGAGCTCGTCCGCGGTAGCTTCACTCGTGACCTTTTCGACGTCAGTGAGGGCAGTCTCCCACTGCCGGGCCGCATCGACAGCCTGCCCGGCCATTACCGCTGACATGGCGGCAATGGCACCACCTGCGATGCCTGCGGCGCTCGTCATCGACATGAGCGACCCTTCGACCGATGCGAGCTCGGTCTCGAGGCCGTCGCCGTCGCCGACGATCTCGACGCGGAGCTGTTCGACGGTGTCTGATCCTGTGAAAACCATGGGTGAGATTTTATTACAATTTGTATCTTATCCGATACTATGACAGACTACGTTTGCGAGAAGTGCCGAAGTGAAATTTCAGCTGAAGCGACGGTGTGTCCCAACTGTGGGTATAACCCTGGAAAGTCTGAAAGTAGAACTGGAAGTGCAATGATTATCCTTGGAAGCATGTGCATCTTTTCGGTTTTACTGAGCCCAGTCGGGCTCATTCTCGTCTATTTTGGAAATAAAAAGAGAAACCGCGCAAAGGAAATCGTCCCTGCAACAGAGCAGGTCAAATCTGAGTGACGTCGTCGTCAACCTGCGCTTCTAACTCTCGCATCGCCTGCATCCGCCGTTCTTCTCGCTCGCGTTCGTACGTCGGCTTCGACGACGGCGACTCTGGCGTCGACGACGTCGACCGGTCGTTTTTCAGTTCGTGGAACACGCGTCGGCCTTCGAACCAGCGACGCTCCTCTTGTGGCGTCAGGTTTCGATAGGAGTTCTCGCCGACGTAGTCCCATGGCCCTTCGGTCGTCAGGATGTACTCTCGGAGAGCGGCGGTTTCGTATCGTCCGAGTTGTCGTTCTCGGCCTCCTCGTCGAGCCCCAGCGACTCGACCATCCCGCGAGCCACCCGTACTTGCTCGGCCTGGCTCTCCCGATACCCGAGGAAGGCCCGAAAACCCGCGGCGTGCTTGATGGCCTCCCGTAGCGGCATCACACCGTAGCCGATCATGCCTTCGTGGCCGTCGAGGTCGCCTTCGATCATCTCCGGCGTGACCTCGAAGTCCAGCTGTGGGAGACAGACGTTGAACATCTCTGCGAGGTCCTCCGGGTCGGGGTCGTCGCTGGTGAGGCTGGTGTCCCATTTTTCCAGGTGGCCATTCAAGGGTGGGCGAACGAGAATCGCCTTGTCGGTCCCTGGGATGCGTTGCTTCACGGGCTCGGGGCGGCTGTCGCCGTCCTTGCGCCGCACGAACCAGTCGTTCGGGTCGGCCAGCTCGAGGTCGTCGCCGTCGTTCGTCGTGGGCATGTCTTCAGTCATGATCACACACTCGCGAGACTGATGTCAGCGAACTCGAACTGCGGCGAGATGGTCGCCCGCCCCTGGTTCGCTTCTTTGTTCGCCTCTCCAGAGCTTGTTCGGGTGCCTCCGGTGAGGTCCATCGTGAACGAGTCGGCCGTCCACCGCACGTCGATACCTTTGTTCTGGAGGTAGGCCTCGATCTCTCTCGCGTTGGATTCGGGACCGAAGACCTCCGCGTCCAGCGATAGTGTTTGCTCGTTTTCATAAAGCGAGCGGAAGCGCCCACCGACGGTGTCGGCGTCGACGTTGTTGTCGAACGAGAAGGACGACGAGACGATGCGGGCGTTCGTCCCGCCGAGCGAGCCCGTCGTCGCTTCGATCGAGTCGTCGATGAAGTGCTCGAAGGGCGTCCCGACGCTGCCGGCGTGCGAGCCGCCGCCGAGCGCTGGAATCCCGAGGTCGCCTTCGCCCTGGTCGTACGAGTCGGAGCCAGCGAGTCGGGCGAGCTCGTTGCCACTCCCGTCTTTGACGATGACGTCACCGGTCGTTTCAGCGTCGAGCGAGAGTGCGTCGATGCCGGGGAAGGATTCGGTGGTCGTCTCGGTCGTCGTCCCGTTGAGGGCGACATCTTCGGTCGTTCCAGCGCCCTCGTCTTCGATGGTGAGCGTTTGCGAGGTGTCGCTGGGATCGGTCGATTCGACGTCGAGGGTCGTGCTTCCCGACGGCTGGTCGACGACGTAGACCATGAAGCGCTCGAAGTCGTACGTCAGCGAGTTCTCGATCGGGAGCGCGGTGTCCGTCGCGAACGGTATCTCTCCGCTTGCGACGAGCCCACCGTGGCCGACGTAGAAGATGCGTTTCCCACCGCCAGCGGCACCACCGGCGTTGTGTTCTTCGCGCCCGACGAACGTGTGGGTGTTCTTCAGTCGGTTGTCCGCATCGCGCTGGATGCCGTCAGTGATGGCGTCGACGGGGTCGCCGTTGCCGTCGACGAGCGCACGCTGCAGGTGGTAGGCGATGGTGATGCCGGAGTGGTCTTCGGGGCCGGCGAAGAAGTCCTCGGGCCGGTACGTGCCGACGCCGCGCTGGGCTTCGATGTTCGCTTCCGGCTCCCAGCCGGGATACATCATGATCGTATCGCTGTACGCCTCGAAACTCGGATCGGAAGGGGCCTCGCCGCGAGTGGTCTCGCGGACGAACTCGCCCCGTTGGAGACGAATCCCTCCCTCGTCTGGTTCTGTCATAGTTACTCAGTAGAGCTGCTCTCTCGTTTGGTCGGGTGAACGTGGATGCTGTCGAACTCGTCGACGAGTCGCTCGCCGATGTCGCGTGGGCAGCGGCCCGTCCCGTCCTCGGTGAACGAGACCGGCTCATCCATCCACGAGCATTTGAGCGACCGCGTCGCGGTGTTGTCGTTCTGAATGTACATCTCAGGTTCAGGCCTCGTACTCGTAGGTCGCGAACAACTGCTCGGCGTGCTCCGGCGGCTCGCGGCCGGTCTTTCGGACCGCTTGCGGGCCCGTCGGCTCGAAGATTCGGAGCTCGCCGTCAGTCGTCGCCTCTCGAAGCACGCGCCCCGTCTCCTGAGCGAGTTCGTGGGCGACGGTTTGGGCGACGCCTGCGGTCTCGCGATGGCCGCCGTTGCACTCGATGAGGCACGTTCCGAGCATGACCTGAACGGCACCCGAGCCGTCAGCGGCCATGCCCGTCGCGTTCGTCTCGCCACCGGAGACGACGCTCTCGGACTTATTCGAGACCGACACGTACGGTGGTTGGTTCGCCCCGCTGTCGTCGGTCGGGGCGATATCGTCGTCTGGGGTGAACGGGACAGAGACGGCGGCCGATTCGAACTCTCGACGCAGGAGCTTCACGATGCTATCCAGAGGGTTTTCATTCGGCATTGGCGCCCTCCACGGCCTCGATTCGCACCCACGAATTCGATTCGTCGTGGTAGTCGAGTGGGACGAAGGTTTTCCCCGTCCGCTCGTCGGTGATGGTCATGTTCTTGCTGCCGGTGCTGTCCCGTGGGATGACGTCGACGTCGTCGGGGAGCCAGATTTCAACGTCCATCTCCACGTCGCCCCCGCCGTTGTCTTGCATCCAGTTGGACTGCGTCGACGTTTCGAGACGTCCTTGGTAGGTCGTCTCCGACTCGACAGTCTGCGTTCCATCTGGGCGACCGAGGTCGTCCTCGCCGGGGACGGTGACCGTCACGGTGAGCTGGCGACCGAGGGTTTTCCCGAGCCGCCGGAACGCTCGCGATGTCTGGTTCTCGAACGTCATCGGATGCGCCTCGCGGTGATGCTTGCCCGGAGGTTTCCGAGTTGCACTTTCGGGTGCTCGTCGTCCGTTCCGGGACTTCGGTCTTCAGCCTCGCCGGCGTTGACGTTCTTCTTCATCTGGTTCATCATCGCCTTCGCGAGCTCTTCGACCAGTTCGTCGATGCTGTCGACGCTGTCTGCGATGTCGTCAGCTTGGGCTCGCATGACGTGGATAACCGCCGGTCGGAACCACGGATACGCGGGCATGTCTTTGGTCCCCGTTTCGAGATAGACGGCGTACTCGACGCCGCTGGACCCGACGACCCAGCTGTGAGTCCCGCCCCAGGTCTCGCGAAGGTCGTCGAAACGGTGCCGGAGGCGATTCAGGCCGATGATGGTGACGCCAGCGTTCGGCATGGTCACTCACCCGTCGTGTTGATCGACCGGGAGGAATCGCGGATCACGCTGGTCGCGAGCGTTCCGCTGGGGTCGCGCTTCGCGACCTCTTTCCGGAGCTCGGACAGCGACGAGCCCTCGAAGACGACAGATCCACTCTCTTGAGACCCCTCTTCGATGGCGCGGTCAACCGTCGACCGGATTTTGAGCGCCGCGAGGTACTTCTCGAGCTGCTTCTTGTGTGCGTCTGTCCAGTCGTCGGTGTCGTTCGCACGGTTGTTTTCCCACTCAGCGTCGTCGAGCTTCGCCGAGATGTCAGCATCCGAAAGCGCAAGCGGGTCATCGGTCGGCGCGGCCAGCCCGAGCACCGCGCGAACGTCGTCGGGAGTGGCCGTTGGCATGGGTTACTCCCGCGCGTCGATTGCGCTGTGGACGCCGTCGCGGTCTCGACCGTCCGATTCCGCGACTTCGATGGCGCCGAGGTGGTCGTCGAACTCGCCGGACTCGATGTCGTCGATCACGTCGGACATGGGCGTCCGGTCGACGAACGCCTCGGCGTCGAACGCCTCTGGGTCGCCCGACGCGGCGTCGGTGTCCGCGTCTTCGGGGCCGTCGCCCCCACGCTCGATGTGCCGGTGCATCGCGAGCAGCTTACTCGCGACCATCGGGTCGTCGACGAACGCATAGCCGTCCTCGTCGAACTCCAGCGGGGAGTCCTTGCCGAGGATCTGCGAGTTCCGGAGTTCAACCGGCCCGCCGCTGCTGTGTTTGAGGTAAGGCATGGGCGGTTACGTGTCGATCGCGATGTTCGCGCTCGGTTGGGTCGCGGCGAAGCCGACACGCTCGTCGATCTGCCAGACAGTACTCTCGATGGACTCGTCGTAGTAGCTCGAGACGTCGAGGGCGCGACCGGGTCGACTCCCAGCCGAAGTTCGTCGGGTCGACGAGGTAGGCCTCGCCGTCGGCGTAGTTGCCCGTGTTGTCGAGGTAGACGGGGATGTCGCCGACGACGCCGAGGAACGCCTGTTGGCCGACAAGGTTCCCGCCGGGGAGGATACCCTGCTGGAGGACCTGATCACCGAGATCGGAGGCCTGGGTGAACTTGTCCATGTTCAGCAGGTCGTTCATGTTCTGCCCACCGGTGAGCAAGCGCAGCTCGGCCATGTCCAGTTCGTCGTTGAACGCGAGCTGTCGGGCGAGAGTGATGTCCTCGTACTCGATGACGCCGTTGGAGTTGCTGTTCGCGTCGATCGCGCCGGCGCTGTTGGTGTTGTTCGACAGGATACTGTACGCGATGCCGTCGACGCGCGTCTCCTCGGCGCGGATCAGGTCCTCTTCCTGATCCATCGTGATGTCGATGACGTTGTCCTCGACGTCTTCGTCGGGAATCACGACTTCCAGCCCGTACTTCGTGTGGGCGACCTGGACCTTGTCGTAGTCCTTCGTCGCACGGGGGTACTCGCTCCCCGGCGGGATTTCAGCGACATCGCCGTCGAAGTCACCGTCGGAAATCGGGAACTCGACCGAGTTGCTGTCGTTGTTGGTCGCGTCGTAGTCGCGGAACGCGGTACGACTCTGGTACTTCTTGTTGCGAATCTTCTCGACGATCGCGCGAACGTCGGCGTCGTCGATGATGTCGGCTGCAGTTTGTGCCATATCAGATCACCTCAGAGAAGGACCCACGCGTAGCCGGCGGGAGCAGTCTGTCCCTGCCACGTGCCGTTCTCGTCCGAAAGGGCGTGGGCAGGCCCCCCGGCCGTTGTTTCGAGTTCGCCCGCAGCGCCAGTCGCTCCGAGGTCGAGGTCGTCGCCAGCGGCGACCGAGCCTTCGACCGCGGCGACACACGGGCCGCCGACGTGGATTGGGGCGACCCCAGAGTTCTCCGTCGCGCGGCCACGGGCCCGGACACCAAGCAGGTTCTCGGTGTCCGTCCCGGGCTCGACCTCGCCGCCGGTGATGCCGACCGCGTCGCCTGGGGACGTCGAGTCGCTTGCGTCGCTGTAGCCGATGGTCGTCGTGCTGTCACCGCCTCCTTGCCCCGGATTGGTACCCATTTAGAGCACCTCCAGAGCGCCGTCGTAGTCGTCGGTTCCGGCGAGCGTGGCGGCTTCGTCCTGCAGGGCTTCGACACGCGAGTCGGGGAGCATGTTTCCGACGGTGTCGAGCTTCTCGCTGATCTGCTGGATGCGCTCGCGGTCTTCCTCGCTCGGTCCGCCGCTGCCACCTCCAGAAGAGGACGAACTCCCCGATTCGGGGTTCTGCGTCAGCGCCTCGACGTCGAGGTCGCCGTCGTCGGTCTCGAATTCCGATGCTTTTGCCTCGAAGCTCATGGCTTCGACCGTCGTTTCGCGGAGTCCGCGCTGTTCGGTGAGCGCCTCGTCGAACATCGACTCAACCGTTTCGAGCCGACGTCGCATCGCTTCGAGTTCGTCAGCGGATTCGACTTTCGGGTCGTCGAGTTCCGCCGCGGTCTCGATCAGTTCCTCGTTGTCGTCGAGCACGTCGAGTCGCTCCAGTTCGGAGGCTTCGGCGACGACGGGGTCGTCAGCCTGCGCCGCGACTGCGAGCAGCTCGCGCTCTTTGTCAGTGAGATTGTCTTCTGTCATGGATGCTCTCCATCCGCGGGCCGGGGTGCTCTGGCCGTTACCGCCGTCCTGGCCGTCATCGCCCCCGGTGTTCGTCACCTCCAGACCACCGTCCGCCAGCGCCTCCACCCGAACATCGAAGTTCGAGGTGAGCGCCGCGGCCGTCGCCGTCATGTCCGCCGACGGGCCGGGCGCGATGTCGTTCGATGGTGCGGCACCATCGGCGACGATCGCGAGGTCGCGCACGGCCGAGACCGCAGTCGGCTCGTACAGCGCATCGTCCTCGCCAGCCTCGCCCTCGACGAGGTCGAGCTCGCGAACGATGACCGGCGACACTTGCGCCAGCCCGCGCTCGACCACGTCTTCGGCGTCCCAGTCGGAGACGAAGCCCTCGAAGAGGAGTCCGACGCCGGGTTCGTACGCTGCGGCGGTGATCTCGCCGACCTTCTCCTCCATCGTGACCGCGCCGGTTGCTCGAGCACCGTCGTCGGTCTTCTCGACGCCGACGTGTTGCTCCGGATCGAGCGAGTCGGCCATCGTGATCGGCTTGCCCTCAAGCAAGTCGACCATCGATTCGAGGATGTCAGCGGGCCAGCGGGTCTGCTTACCCGAGAGGCCATTCGTGACATCACCCTCACCGAGGACGACACCATGGACGCGCAGAGCGTCCTCGGGGTCGTGGGCGAGGGCTGCGATACCGCTGTTGAACAGTTCGTGAACAGTCATAGGAATCGAATTACCTCCCAGTATGAATCGAGAGGCTGCACTTGCACTGTGGGTGCAACGGGAGAAGCCCTGGAGCCTCGTCGATCGAATACGGCCCGCCAGCTGCGAGCGCCCGGCACTCCGAGCACGCACCAGGGGCCAGCATGATGTCGACCTGCTTGATGCCCGACCGCTTCCACTCAGTGGCCCGAGCTCGGTTGTGCGAGTGCATCACCTCCGTTCGGGCGATGAGGTTCGACCGGTACTTGCCGACGTGGTCGACGCGGTCAGCGAGGTCGCGGGCGATCCGCTTCGGCCCGTGGCTGCTTGCAAGCCCCTCGGTCAGGACCCGCCGCATCTGGTTTGCGGTGGCGTCCGTCATCCCCTGCAGGGCACCGTAGTTTCGCGTGTAGAGCGCCTGCAGTTGCTCGCGGTGGACGGGGAGCTGCAGAGCGGCGCGTTACCTCACCAGACGTCCCGAGCTTGAGCGTCCGAAGCTCAGTTTGTGCCGCGCCGACGCCGCGCTCGTACGCCTGCTTGACGAACTGGTTGTCGTCGCCGTACTGTTGGAGAATCTCGCGGTCGGTCTGCTGCTGGAGCCACCGGTTGAACGCCTGCACCTGCTGGGCCTCCGTCTCGAAATCGAAGTTCCGCGGCGGCTCGACAAGCGCCTCGGTCTGGAGCCCGAACGCGTCGAGGTCGACGATCCCCTGCCGGAGCGCCGCCATGATGGCCGCCCACCGCCCCCGAAGACGTTGAGCGTAGTTCGCCCGAATCGTCCGCGTTCGAGACGGCTCTTCGCGCTCTTGGGCCTTTTCGACATACCGCTCATGAGCCGCCGTTGGGGTCGGGGTCGTGGACGTGTCTGCAGCCGCGCTCGCGCTCATCAGTCGTCACCCCCTGGAGGGGATGTCCCGGTCAGCTGCTCTGCCATCGCTTGGACCTCTGGGTCCGACTCGTCGACGTCGGCGTCGAGGTCGCTCGGGAGCGCTTCCTCTGGGAGCTGCAGCACCATCTGCAGGAGGACCGCCGGGTCGGCGAACATGTCGGTCGGCTGGTCGCCCCGGATCTTGTCGAAGGCGTTCGCGAATCGCTCCAACCGTTCGATGTCGTCGTCGTCGAGCGACATGACCGGCGACGCTTCCTCTTCGGGTTCGATGAGGACCTTGACGCCGGAGGGGTCGAGCTCCGGATGGCGCTCGGCGACCGCACGGAACGCTTGGGTCCACGAGCGGGATTGGTACTTGCGCTCTTCCTCGATCGTGTCCTGGTAGGAATTCTCCTGTCGGTCGGAAACGTGATTCGCGATGGACTCGCCGAACGCCGTCGCGTACTTCGGCGCTGGGAGCGGGGCGAGGATGTCCGACACGGTAGTGCTTGAGCGTGTCGTCAAGGTCAGGGACGCTCGGCTCCCACTGGTTCAGTTCGATCGAGCCGTCGTGGCCGATGATGTCACCCGGCCCAAGACCTTCGACGCCATCCAGCCAGTCGTCTTGGTCGTCGTCAGACCACTCGGTCAGGATGACCTCATCCGGCGTCTCAGTAACCTCGGTGTTGAACTGGGCGTCCCACACGCCGTACGCCTTGGTCTTGACCGCTCGCGCCCGGTCACGCTTGATCTCTTGGTACTCCTCTGCGTCCGTCGCACAGGACTCGATGATGGACGTGCCGAAGACGCCGTCTTCGGTCGCGTCGTCACCCCCGATGTCGGGGTTGAGGACCTGCTTGAGGATGTCGTTTTGCGAGAACGCGATCTCGTCTTTATCGAACCCACCGATCCGACGCCCGACGATAGAGTTGTCGTCAAACTGGACGTACGCCGCTGCCTCGCCGCGCTTGGTGACCTCGCCGGCAATCTTGGTGTCGTCGGGGTCGAGGAGAATGTTCGTGTTGGCGTAGGTCCGGGCCGACACCGTCTCTGGCGGGATGTGCTTGAATCCCGTGATGGGGCCGTCGGGCTCCTCCTCAGACCCATCCTGTTTGAGGAGCTCGATGAGGTTCGTGCCACGGGTCCAGCGTTGGGCGATTGTGACGCCGAGGAAGGGGTAGAACGGCTTGTGCTTCTCACCGCCGATGACCGCGCAGTTGTCGATGAAGCCGCCCGTCGGCGCAAAGTCCGGAGCGCCCTCGCCACCCATGAAGTACGCCTGGGTGGTCTCGTCGTCGGCCTCGATCCGGACGCCCGGTTTCGTCACGTCGCGGACGAACTGGTTGATGTTCGCCCGGATGATGCCGACCTCGCGGTAGAGGTCGTGGTACTCGTCGATGTCGTCCGGGGGATTGAGGTCGTCGACGTCGCTGTTCTCGATGAAGATTCGAGAGTTGCGCGTGACGGACTCTACCTGTTGGGAGAGCCGGGTTGATAGTGCCTCAACGCCGCCGCGAAGTCTACCGGTGAGTGAGTTGGTACTCATGAATTATCTGATGCTCCCTTTGGATGGTGCGCTGCCACCACGTCGACGCGTGGACTTCGTCTCGATGTATCGATCGCCCATGATGGCGTAGCGAAGTGCGTCGAGTGCGTGGTCCTGGGCTCGCGCGGTCCCGACGTCTTCCTCCTTGTAGGATTGGAATTCCTGAATCAGGTTGACGCAGTCCTCGATGATGACGAGCCCGGGGCGCCCATCGTCGGTTTCGAGGACGCTTTGAACTTCGTTGATACCCTCGGCGAGGTCCTTCTGTGCCGCCTCAGACTCGAACCCAGCACGTGCGAACTTCTCGATGTGCTCGGGGTCGTGGTCACAGAACACGCGCCCAGGGGTCTTGTCCTGTTCTTGAATCCAACCTTCACGAACGAGCGTGCGACCGTTCCACGTTCCGGCCAGTTTTTCGACTGGTTGCTTCGAGACGTAGTACTCGTCGAGGACAGCGTACTGGCCGGCAGTTGTCTTCCCGATTTCAAGCAGGACGCGTGGGTCTTTGAACCCGTAATCGTAGCCGTAGAGTCGCGTGTCCCGGAGTTCAAGTTCATCCCGTGGGCGGATATGAGTCTCCCGGGAAAACGACGGGTAAACAAGCCCGTTCGCAGACGAAAAGCCACCTTCGAGCGCTTGCTTCTCGCGTTCAGTCCCCTCGAACTGAGCCCGCATCTTTTCAAGTTCGTTGTGAAATGGGTTGTCGCGGGTGTCGCCGACGACAACTTTCATGCGGTCGGCCCATGGGAGCGGTTGTTCGCCGCCTTGCCCATCCGGCTCGATCTGTCGCTCGGTGATGTCGTAGAACTGGTTGAAGCCGTTGCCCGTCGAGGTCCAGAGCGTGACGTTCGGCCCTTGTTCGGTCCGTTGCCGGGTGACCAACATCTCGTGGAGATCGTAGAGGTCAGTCGTGCCGTAGTGAGCGACCTCGTCACACCAGATGATATTGAACTCGGTCCCAGCGAATCGGCTCCAGATGTCCGCCCCGCCCAGTTGGATGATGTGACCGTTGATGAGCGTCAGGCGGTGCTTGGTCCCGTGGTAGCCAGCGACGATTGGCGAGTTCTCGGGGTCGCCGTCGGCGTCGTTCGGAACTGTGTTCTCGCCGGGGAGTCGGTCGAAGAAGCCTTTGTACGTCGCCGGGCCACCTTTGGTTTTGTCCGGTGCGAGGACGAGCGAGTGGCCGTTCGGAATCTGCATCGCCTCGCCGAGGACGAAGTCGCTCCCAAGGAGTGTCTTCCCGCCACCGTAGCCTGCGCGGAAGACAACGAGGTCGTAGTCGCCGGATTCGAGCGCGTCGAACGTTTCGAGTTGGGCGCTCCAGTATTCCCCGCCGATTTGGATTGACTCACTCGTCTGGCTCATAGCGTTCACGGCTGACTGTCACCTCGATTGGCTTACCATCCGACCCCGAGAGCTCGACGCGGTCCTTGTAGACGCCGAGCGCGTTGCCCTTCGCCTGGAGGTGCTGGGACTGCTCCATCCGTGCCGCACGCTCGCCATCGAAGTCGGGTTCGTCGCGTTTGAGACCGACAAACTCAGTCGTGAACTTCGGTGACCCATCGAACGCCTGTAGCGGGTATTCGTCGCCGGGTTCGACCGTCCGCTCGGCCGCGATGAACCGGATGATGACGTCGCCCTCCTCGGCCCACTCTGGCCAGTCGTCGTCACCGGGGTCGACGAACTCCCACGCTGGCATCCGGAAGACGCCCTGGTCGCCCGAGCAGTACTTGGTCTGCGGAACGACACGCTTGATCGGGACGTCTTCAGTTGCCTCGTCTTCGGCTTCGCGAGCCCGCTGCCACATGCGCTCTTCGCGCTCAGCGATTTGGAGACGGGCGTTCGCGTGCTCTTCTTCGATCATCCGGATGACCTCGTCCGAGGGCTCCTCGTTGAGGTACTTGCGGATGGTCGACTTTGCAAACGAGCCGTGGCCGGTCTCTTCGAAGCGGCGCTGGATGGCCTCGACGTCGTCGTTGTCAAGATAGTGCCACTTCAGGGCGCGTGTGACTCGTTGTTCGCGCTTGCTCATCGGTTGAATTCGTTCTGCAGCGTTCGGGGTGGTTTATACTTTAAATACGGTCCGTGAGCGGAGATGTCGGCGACGCCGACGTCGACGTTGGTCTGTCAGGTTGCACTAGAAGTCGGTCGGTGGTGTCGAGCGTGACGGCGCTCTTCGAACTGCTCGCAGTCACTTGCAAGCACGGTGAGTTCGACGCCCGCCCCCACGAGCTCGACGGTGAGCCGTTCGTCGACACCCGTGAGTGAAGCGATCAGCTTCGCGGACACGACGTGCGCTGCACGCCTGTGCCCACGAGGCGTCTCGACGACGACGTCGGGAGAAGTACTCATCAGCCCAGTTAGTGCCGCCCGGCGTGCTTGACGGCGAGCTTCACCGCCCGCTCGAAGATTTCCCGATCTTTGCCCTGGATCCGTTCGTCGCTCTTCAGCGACCAGATCGTGCGGCGCATTGCCTTTCGAGAAACACGAATGCCGTCCTCCTCGAGACGGTCCGCGATAGCGGCGGCGCGTCGGACCATCTGAAGACGGGATCGAGTCTCGTCCGGCGCCCGGCCGGCGATGGAGCCACAATAGTCACAGACCGTTCGGGCTTCATACGTCCGGTTGACGCCGTGTTCGCCGACGGGTTCGGTCCCAGTCACACGGCCGGTTTCATCGCGGACGGTCACTTCGCCGAACTGGTCGTGGACGTGGACGTCGTGGCCGGCGACTCCGTTAGCAATCCGCCGGTGGTCGCGCTTGATCCGGTGGAAGCACGTGTTGCAGACGCCCGGCTGCTGCCAGACGTAGCGTTCGAACGCACGATCAGGACGGACGGGACGGTCGGCACTCTGTGTGTTCTGCGTGAGTGACATAAGACGAGCTGCGAGGTTGGGAGTTGCTGTCGCTACTGGCCGACGCCGGTCATTCCCCGAAGTGGGGTACGACGCCGTTGAGTAGAATCGGTACTAGTCTGAAAAACAGACAGTCGCGTGAGATGATAAGCCTACGCTTACCGTGCGTCTGTGGGCGGAACTTTCGGCTCGTGAATGGGGCGACGTCCATCTTTCGGGTCGGGGCGTCGTGTGACAAGCCCGTGATCGAGGAGTCGACGAAGGGCCCGTCGGGCGGCAGTCGTCGAAAACGTCGACGCTTCAGCGACCTCGTTGGTCGTCATGGGCTCGTCAGCCTCTTGAAGAACGAGCCAGACGGCAACGATGTTCGCCGGTTCGTCCTCGAGGATAGGCCGGACCGCGTCGTCGACGGCGAGAGTCACTTTGCACCTACCCCCTCGATTCGATAGTCAGTCATGACGTAGCCTCGGCTAATCGACAGCGGGTGATCGTCGGTGAGCGGAGGGTCATCCCCCGTGTGTTGACCCGGATTTCCAGTCCCAAGTGACCGGGTCAGCCGTGTCATCCGTGGCAGCCTCATCCGTTTCCGCGTTTGCGACGAAGTCTGGGTCGGATATCGCCAACGCCCACGTATAGGTGTCCAATACGGGGTTGTTGGCGGTCTGACTGTCACCGAAATCGACAGTTCCAGACGCTGGGAGTCCAGAATCCCCATACAAAGTAGCCCCGTGCGGCCCTGCTCGGTCGAAAGCATCGACAGACCCACCGTCGGCGAGGCGGCCCAGCGTCTTTCGGACATGCTCTTTCGAAACGCCGACTGCGTCTGCGAGCTCTCGGGCCGACGTCGTCGTTGGGGACTCCCGAAGCTGTTCGACGATAGCGCGTTGTTTCTCGGTAAAGCACCACTCGACACCAGGGACTTGGATGTCAGCGAACCCTGTGGGAACAGCGTCGGTTCGTACGAACACGGTCGCGTGGCTATCGGGGTCTTCGGGGTTCCGAGCGTAGCGCCCAGCTGCCTGTGCGGTGTGGTTCTCCCGCACCGATGCGAGGATTTCACCAGCGACATCAGCATCATCGCCGACGAACTCACGACCGTGGGCTCGCTGCTCTTCGCCGTCGACGTCGACCATCTTCGGGGCCGCGTCGAGGTCGAGCTCGGCCAGAAGATCGACCACAAAGTCGTCACCGGGGTCGATGCAGCCTTCGATAAGCCCGATGCGCTCGTGGGCGAAGTCGTTGCGGCTCTTCTCCTCACCGTAGTGCATCGTATCGGGGGTCTGGACGCCGGTGTCGGCCATGATCTGTTTCAACTGTTGCTCGACGGCGCCGGTCGTGATTGCAGTCCGGAAGTAGTGGCCGTACTCCTCGTGGAGATGTTCGACGACGGTCTCGACCTGCCGCTCGTTGAAGTACTCGCCGCTCGCAAGGGGGCGGGTCGCATCTCCGACCTGGACGACACGAAGGCCGCGTTCGAACCGGCGCCACAGTTGGCGCTCTTCGGGCTCAAGAACGGGGGTCGTGTTGATGTGAGGGACGGTGTTAACCGACCAGACCGGGCGGGCAGGGTGCGCGTCGAGACCGATGACCGACCGTGCCTGTGAGAGGTCCGGCGCCGTTCGAACTGTTCGGACTTCGTTATCCTCGTCGAGGACGACAGACACCCATTCGCGATTCCATCCGTCGTCATCGGAGACCTGCGCATCGAGACGTGGAGGCTCGTGCGGGGTCTTCCCGACGCGACGACCATTCCCACGGTCCTCCGCGTGGAAGATCGCACGGGCAAGCGCGGGAGCCAACGTGTGAGCGCCGTCAGTTTCGAAGTACCACTCGCGGTCAGGCTCGCGATTAAGTTGGTCCCGAAGCGCGTTGCGCTCGCGAGCAGCGTCACCTTCCCACCCCTCGTGGAGAGAGAGCTGGACGAACGACTCCCATGTCTTCACCGGAGCGTCGATTTCCTTGAGGTAGGCCGTGATCGCACGTGCAATCCGGTCTTTCGAAAGGTCGGCGGTGAAGTCGGGCTCCTCGTCGATGACGACGTTGTTCCCCGTGCGAAGCCCGGGAACGTGAGCGAAGTTGTGCGTCGCGATGATCACCGCGAGGTCCTCGGCGTCCTTGTTCCGGAGGTCCTCCCACTGCTTGATCGCGGGGCACTTCGACGCTTCACCTTCCTCAAACTCACCGTCTTCCTCGTCGTAGGTCGTTGGTGACCCGTGGCAGCACGGAAGCTTGCAATTCTGGTCGTTGTGCGTCTCTAAGTGACGGTGAGCCGCGGAGAACGCGATTCCACGCCCCTCGCACATCCGAGTGAGCCACTCAGAAGCGGGCACGCCGTTGATCGTGACAGCCTGACGGTCGGTGCCTTGGACGTGCTCGGGGTCATGGTCACCGGCAGCCACGGGGCAGGCTTCGTGCCGGCTCAGAAGCGCGAAGTAGTTGATGCCAGCTTCGTCAGCGGCCTCGATCGCCTCGTCACGCGCGTCACGCGTCGCCGAGAGGTGGACAACCGGTCGTCCTCCAGTAACGCTCTTGTACTGCTCGGAATCCCACGCTTCGGTGACAACGGTGTAGCTCTTCCCGAGCGACGTCGGCGCGTCGATGACTGTCTCGTCTTCGTGTCGCATCGCTTCGGTGATCTTCGCGAAGAGTTTGTCGCGAGCTTCGCGCGTCGACGGCCAACGGAGACCACGCTTCTTCGCTGCGCGCCGGCGCTCGTCTGGCGACAGCGCGTCGAGCTGGGCCAGCGGAAGGGCTGACTCCGGCGATGCGTCGATGTCCTCGTCACTCTCGATGGCGTCCTCGAGCAGCGGGGGGAGGTCCTCGTCGCGGTCAGACGATCCTGATGAACGCTCCAGCTTCGGGATGTCGAAGCCGAGGTCCCGCAGATGGTCGATGCCTTTGAACCACATTTCTCCGCGGGCGTCGCTAGGAGAGACGTTTCGGTGGGAGAGCTCACCGGCGTCGATGAGCGCCATGATGACAGGCCCACCGTAACCTCCCTCGTCGCCGGTGTCTTGCCAGATTCGCTCGTCGACGATGTTAGCGGTCCCGCTGGAGTTCTTCCCCCAAGTGGGAGCGAAAGCACGCTTCCCCTGACTTGTCGACGCTTCGTCATTCCAACTGAAGACTATCGTCCGGTCAGCGACCCGGCGCGCGTCGAGTCGGTCAAGCGCTGCGAAGATATCACGAATGTCGTCTGTCGTCTCGTTTGCCGTCGTCGCCGCGGGCTCGTAGTTGTCCAGGTCGTAGTCATCGCGAGCGGTCGAGACGCTCTTCCGACCGCCAGATGTGGTTTGGTCGTTCGCTTCCAGAAGCGCGTCAAGGACATCGCCGTTCCAGTTCCGGACCTCAGTCGGGGTGCCGGGAACGTGCTCTCCCGTCATCACGCAGACGCGCTTTCCGGGGTAGATTTCTATCGATGGGAGATCCTCGTTCGAACCCCAAGGCTCGTCGTCGAGCTGCCATGCGGCCTGCTTTACGCCGTCCGGAAGGTCCCCACGGTAGATGGCATGGGCCCCGGCGCCAGACTGTGAAATGTCGGCGTAGGTGAGGCCGAGGTGTTCAAGGATCGCGGCGAAGGCCGGGTGGATCTCCCCGGTCTCCTCGTCGCGAACGTCGTCGCCGTCGACGTAGACGTAGGGATCGTCGGGTTGCTGCAGGAACGCGCGGCCATCAAGGCGCTCGTCGACCTCAGCCATCGCGATGGTTTCGCCGTCGACGTAGTTCTCGGTGAAGCCCCACTTCCATCGGGCGTCGCAGTCACACTCCGCGGTCGTCTCCGCGTCGTGGTTGTCGCGCGAGCACGGTGCAGGGGCGTCACGGTCAGCCCACGGTGCGAAGGGCTTCTTCTCAACGTGACCCATCCACTGCTCGCGCCCGAGGAGTTCCGGGGGAAACACCCCGGTCTCGGGCGCGCTGAAGTCGGCGTCGGCCCACGTCGACGATGTGGTTGTCGTGTCTTGGGGCTCGGCGACGTCGTCGGAGGGCGTGTCGTCAGTAGTATCTAAAGCGGCATCCGGTTTATCGGCTGCCGAGTGATGCCTCTCGGCGTCTGTAGCGGCATCTGCCAGTCGAACGCGCGGGTCGTCGAGGTCGCCGGCGAGCTCAAGCGCATCCGTGTCGCGAAGGGCCTGCCGAGTCTCCCGCTCTTGGTAACCGTTCGCGACCGCCTGCTGGACGAGTTCGCCACGAGGGACGGCCTCATCGTCCTCGAGGCCGAGGAACCCTCTCGTCTCCCAGAGGAGACTCTCCCAGTCGAACGAGGACGTCACGCCGACTCACCTCCCTGGAACCACTCAGCGACCGGGTGGTCGCGCTGGACGCTCCAGCGGTGGACCTTGATAATCGCTTCTTGGAGGCTGGCCTCTTCGTGTGAGATCTCTGCGTCGCGGTCAGCGAGGCGCGCGGACTCGCTGCGGTACTCGTCGTGGAACTCGTCAAGTTGGTCTGCGAGGAAGAACAGCGTGTCGACGTAGTCAGCAGCGACTTCGAATTCGCCCGCTGCGACCGCCTGGACGATGACCTTCTCGAGGGCGTCGAAGGTGAAACAGGCGGCCTTGTGGTCGAAGTCTGCCGCGCGAGTGCCGGTGTCGGCGCTCACGCCGAAACACCTCGCTGGTCACGCGCGACAGCAGTCGCTTTTATCTTGGATTGTGAACCAGCGGTAGGAAGCCAAGGGCCGGATTTGAACCGGCGGGGGTTCCGCTCTGCAGGCGGATGCGTTGGGCCGAACTCTGCCACCTTGGCGCAGTTACTGGTATCCCTGTCTTGTGCTTAAGCCTGACGGTGTGCGACCTGAGTCGGGCGTTTTCGGTGTCTCGACCGAGAGAGCGGTCGCTGTCTGTGCAGTGCGAGCGAGCGATTACCGCTCGCTGTAAATGAAAAAAGCCCACTGGACCGAAGTCCAGTGGGCTCTGTATGAGTAGGGGCGGCGAACTGGATTTCCCAGAGGATCGCTCACTCCAGTACTGACCAGAACGCAGGTGAGCTTAACTGCCGTGTTCGGGATGGGTACGGGTGGAACCTCACCGCTCTGGCCGCCTTAATGCCGACCAACGGAATCGAACCGTTGCCATACCAATATCGGTCGGGCCGTCTTACCAATGTGTTCGTGCAATCCAGTTTGCGCCTGGACCCGTTCTCGGGTCTCAGTGCGTATGAATGTGGCTTGGACTGTTAGTGCTCGCGGGCTTAACAACTCGTTGCCTCGTTGCGTACACCCCGAGTCTATCGAACTCGTCTTCTACGAGTGTCCTCAGTGGAACTTCTTTTCCGTGTGGGTTTCGAGCTTAGATGCGTTCAGCTCTTACCCCGTGGTGCGTAGCTGCCCGGCATCTGCCCTCTCGGACAACCGGTACACCAGTGGCACCCATTCGTAGTTCCTCTCGTACTATACGAACGTTCACGTCAAGTTCCTTAACACCCCCAATAGATAGCAGCCGACCTGTCTCACGACGGTCTAAACCCAGCTCACGACCTCCTTTAATAGGCGAACAACCTCACCCTTGCCTGCTTCTGCACAGGCAGGATGGAGGGAACCGACATCGAGGTAGCAAGCCACCGGGTCGATATGTGCTCTTGCCGGTGACGACTCTGTTATCCCTAAGGTAGCTTTCTGTCATCTACGGGTCCCATGAATGAACCTCGTAGGTTCGCTAGACCACGCTTTCGCGTCAGCGACACTCGTTGGGAATGTCACTGTCAGACTTCCGTTTGCTCTTGCGCTCTTCCACGAGTTCCCGACTCGCGTGAGGAAATCTTTGGGCGCGCTCGATATCTTTTCGAGCGCGTACCGCCCCAGTCAAACTGCCCGGCTACCGGTGT
>NZ_JPES01000033.1:0-63585 GCF_000730175.1 Haloferax sp. ATB1
ACCGATGCGGGAAGTGCGAGAACGAGTTCCGATTCAGCGGCGTCGATCAGCTTGTTGAGCTGAGCGAGTATCGTCCGTCGAGATTTGATGATACTGAACTTCTGCTGTTCGTAGCTCTCGGAGTCAAACAGGTCCTCTAGCTTGGACTCAACGGTCTGTAGTTGGGAAACGAGATTAGCGATGCCCTCTGCGGGCGGAATCGCTCGTAACTGCGTCGGTTGAACGTGATCATCGATTTCGATGAGGTTGCGCTCCTCGAGTTTTCCGACGATATCGTACGCGTAACTCTTGGAGATGTCAGCCTCTTCGGAGACGACCCGGATTGTCGTCGCCCCGTTACGGAGTATCGTCACGTATGCTCGCGACTCCTTGTCCGAGAGCCCAATCCTCATGAGGCTGTCCACCACCTCGTCTTCCACCATACCCAAGTGTTCGGCCAAGGCGGGGGATAAATCTTAGTATGGGAGTACAGACAGGGAGCTGTCCGGCGGGTAACCGCCTCGAACCCCGTTGTTCGAATGTAACACTCCCTACTCGGTGCGGGCACCTCGGGTGACACGGGATGCGTGCGTGGCTAGTCGAATGGCGTGGGACCAACCCAACGGCGTCGCGCTGTCCGGCGCCCCAGTGTCGAAGAACTGCTCTGGGAGGTACCCCGATGGAAGGCACAGACTGCCGTCGAGATCAATTTGGTCGAACAACTGGTCGGCCCACTTCTCGGAATCGTACTCGTCGGTCGACGAGAAGAGTCGAATCGACTTCTCGGCCGCGTACGCGCCCCAGCCAGTCGAGACGGTCCAAACCTTCTCGCTTCCCTGCCCTCGCTGCCGCCACGTATCGCCCTCGAATCGCGTGAGTCCGGAGATGTCGTCGGTCTCTTTCCAGAGCCTGGAGAACGCGGTGTGGAGATGGCGCTCAAGCCGCCGCAGTCGTGTTTCGCCGATGTCCTCGATGGCCCGGTAGGCGAGGTAGGCGTCGACGAGCGAGAAAGTCGTGCTGTCGACTCGGTCGTCCAAGTTACCGTCACCGTCGTCTAATCGAAGCGCGTAGATTCCCTCGTCGGCGGCCCACGCCATATCGAGCGCGTCGAAGACCTGCGTTGCCCGCGTAGCTGCGCGCTCTCTGGTGGCTGCATCGCACGTGATGGCCGCAATCGTACTGTAGGCCTGAACGAACTTCGCGGCAGTGTGCGTGAAACGACCATTCGTATTCTCCCACGCGTTTTCGCACACCGTCGGAAAGCCATCGTCTTCCAGCGAACTGTCGAGCCCGTCGACTCCCGACTGTAACGCGTTCTCGATGGCCTCGACGGTGACGTTTCGGAGCGACTGTCGATATGCCGAGAGATACTCGGCGAGGAAAACGAGGACGCTCGCAGTCTGGTCGGCTTGGTACTGCGTTTCCGTGCCCTCGATGTGGCCGTTCGCCCATCCCGGCGCAAGCCGGCCGTTCATCGGCCACACCCGGTGAGGCCACCGGCCGTCAGGTAACTGTGTCCGCAAGTAGAACTCGGCGCTCTGTCGGTGTATCTCGGCTGCATCGAACCCGAGCGACTCGTCGGCTTCCAAGAGAAACGTCGAAACTTCTCCGTCGTCTCGGAACCACGTGTAGCCGTAGCCGCCGGAGTACTGGTAGTATGGGTCGAAATCCGGTCCCGCAATTCGGGCCCCAGTCGGTGCGGAGAGTAACTCAAGGACCGAAAGGTCAGTCGCGACAAGTCGGTCCGTGACCGTGGGGTACTGTCCGGCCTGCCGTGCCGTCGCGAGGAGCGCGTCTGAATCGCTGTTAGTTCGTCGCGTTCGGGTCGCGACCGCAGAGAGCGCATCCGAGCGCGACTGCGTTTCGATGTCCGACAGCAGGGTGACGAGACTGGTCTCACCGTCCTCGAAAGCGACGCGGACTCCAACACCGCCGGTGAGGCGGCTCTCCTCGTACTCTTCGGACGCGCCGAACTCCGGAAACGACCGCGATTCCGCGGCGAGTATCTCGTCGAACCGTTCGAGTACTTGGGGCGTACACTCCACGAACTCGGTCGAGGTGCCGAGATAGTCGTGTTCGCGGTTGTGATACACCTCGACGGCCTCGTCGTGGATTAGCTGCCCGACGCGCCCGTCTCGCCCCTCCGGGCTGATCTCGACGAACCCGGCCAGTTCGGCATCTTCCGGCGCACCGTCGCCAAGCTCAAACGTCGTCGTGTGGGCGAGTCCATCGGTAACGTCGCGTTGTATCACGTCGAATCCATCGAGACGGTGCGTCGTCTCGACGAGCGACCGGCCCGCTCGGTACGTCTGGCTCCCCGTGTCGAGCGCATCGAACCACTCGACTGCGTCACCGACACGGACGCCGAAGCGTGAGGACACGATGCCGCTGAATCCCGAAAGTGGGTACGAGTAGTCTCGGAGCGACCCGGCTGGTGAAACGTGAACGAGGCGTTGGTCCGACCCGCTGAATCTGCCTTGCTGCGTACGCCGTTCGCCCGGAAATACGTCGGTTGCGTCTTCGTTCTGCTTGTAATCGTCGAGTGACCGTCGGAGTCCCATACACCTACTGGCCACAGAGTTCAGATAAAGTTCTTGTGATATCTCAAAGCTAATCCCTAAAGTATAAGTGGCCCTATTTTGATGAACAATTCGGACGATGACAGCGAACCCAGAGACGAGCAAGACGACGAAGAAGAGCGTCTCACGACGGCGGTTTATCGCCGCTGCAGGTGCGACGGGAGTCACAGCGGGCCTCTCCGGCTGTGCGAGTATGTTCGGCAACGGCTCCGACACCGGTGCACAGGTCGGTGAGTCTGAAAGCGGCGGAACGACCGTCGTCTGGGGCTTTGACGCGACTGTCGCACAGGACCACGCGGACCAGCTCCGCACTGCGCTACACGAGAAAGGAGGGCTCTCGGACGACATCCGCGTCGAGTTCCAGCCGGGCCAGCCGGACAGCGGGAAGCGTCGCTCGACGTACAACCGGCTCTTGAGCTCTCAGGAGACGACGCCGGATATGTTCATGATGGACAACGGCTGGGTGAACATCTTCATCCAGCGGGGACAGCTCGCTAACCTCTCTGAGGTTCTCCCCGAAAGTGCGCGTTCGACCATCGAAAACGAGTACTTCGCTGGATTCACTGAGACGGCCATCGACCCCGCCAGCGGGGACCTGTTCGGTGTTCCGCTGTACCCCGACTACCCGACGATGTTGTACCGGAAAGACCTCGTCGAAGAGGCCGGCTACAATCCGACCGAGGAAAACTGGGCCACCGAGCCGATGACGTGGAAGCGGTGGTCGAACATCGCTGCCGAGGCACAGGAGGTCTCGGGCGTCGATTACGGCTTTACCACCCAGTGGGATATCTACGTCGGAACCGCCTGTTGTACCTTCAACGAGGTCCTGTCTTCGTGGGGCGGCGCCTACTTCGGTGGTCGCGAGAACCTCTTCGGTCCCGTCGGCGAACGACCCGTCACCGTCGATTCGGACCCGGTCGTTAACTCGTTGAATATGATGCGAAAGTTCGTCCACGACGAGAGCTTCGACGGGCAGTTCAGCGACTACGGCGGTGGCTTCACACCGACGAACATCCTCGGGTGGATCGAAGACAGTTCGCTCGCGCCGTTCGTCGACGGGAACGCCGTGTTCCACCGCAACTGGCCGTACGCGATTAACCAAGCAGCGTCGGAGTTCGGCGACGACCTCGGGACGATGCCGCTTCCCTACGGCGTCCCCGAAAGCGAGGCGCAGTTCCCCGGAACCGGTGGGTCCACCTCCGCACTCGGTGGCTGGCACATTACTGTCAACCCGAACAGCCAGAAGCTCGACGCTGTCACGCAGGTCATCCAAGCGTCGATGCGCGAGGAGTTCCAGCTGTTCCTCCTGGAGGTCGAGGGATGGCTACCGCCGCGGGCGAGCCTGTTCAACTCCGAGACGGCTTCGGAGCTCGAACCGACCGGCGACTACATGGACACGCTCCGCGTCGCCGGTGAGAACACGATGGCTCGACCGGTTACGTCCGTCTGGAACAACCAATCGAGCAAAATCGCAGAACAAGCGAACCGTGCGGTCGGACAAGAGGTGTCGTCGGCCGAGGCGATGGCGACGCTCCAATCCAGCCTCGAAGAGACTGAGAGAAGCAACTGACGAGCTGAGAGCTCCACACTCAACAGATCAAACCATGAGTCCCACACCTCTCGGAGGGATAGTATGAGCGCCGATACGGCTGCGGAGCCGGCACGTGAGTCACGGCAGTCGGGGCCAGTCGTCGTCTTCTTGCGGTGGCTGGAGAACCTGAGCGACACGCAGTACGCGTACCTACTGCTGACCCCAGTATTCGTCCTGCTTGGTATCGTGGCTATCTACCCACTCTTGCGGACGTTCGAGCTGTCACTGTACGCCGTCTCGACTGACCTCTCCAGTGTCCGTTTCGTTGGTCTCGACAACTACGTCGCGCTGTTCACCGGAGAGAAAAACCGGTTCCTCCCCGGTGGAACGACGTTCCTCCCGACCGGATTCGACGCCGCGAGTCTCCTCGATAGCGCCCTCGTAATAACCCTCATCTTCGCCGTGGCCAGCGTATTGTTCGAGACCCTCATCGGACTGGGTCAAGCGCTCGTCTTAGATCAAGACTTCTACGGCCGGCGGTGGGTCCGTGCGGCGATTATCATTCCGTGGGCCGTCCCAATCGTCATCCAGGGGATGATGTTCTTCTTGATGTTCGACTCGAACGTCGGATTCGCGACGCCGATTCTCGCCGACCTCGGAGTAGTGGCACCAACCAACACGCTGAACGATACGGTCAGCGCGACGTTCATCATTATCGTCGCTGACATCTGGAAGACCTCGGCGTTCATGGCGCTACTCATCCTTGCCGGGCTCCAGAGCATCAATCGTAATCTGTACGACGTGGCCCGCGTCGCCGGTGCGAGCAAGTGGCAGCAGTTCAGATACATCACGCTCCCGCTCATCCTGCCGACCATCGGAGTTGCAGTATTATTCCGCTCGGTGCAGGCGATGCGCGTGTACGGTATCATCGATACGGTCTCAAGCTGTACCGTCGTCCCCTCACTCTCCTGCATGGTCGTCTCGACGTTCAACACGCACGAGGGGACGTCCGCGGCCATCGCATTCGTGACAGCGGCCATCATCGGCGTCGTCGTGATGGGTATCATCCTGTGGCAGGGGGAGGACGCGATATAATGTCCAGCGAAACCGACGGCACGGCAGACGACGCCGGTCCGCTCGCGCGGTGGGCACGGAACGCGATCCACAACCCACGACGGGTGTATCGAGCGCTGTTCTACGTCGCGATGGCGTTTTTCATGGTCACGACAGTATTCCCGTTCTACTGGTTACTCGTCCTCGCGGTGACGCCGCAGGGGAACCTGCTTTCCGGGAGTTTCCTCCCGACGGTCGAAATATTCGGTGTCAGCGGCACGTTCCCGCTCCCCGTTCCGAAAGGATTCAATCCGACGGCATTCGTTACCGTCTTCGAACAGGTCCCGTTCCACCTGTACGTGCTGAATAGCTTCGTGCTAGCTGCCACGACGACAGTTATCGTCCTCGTCGTCGCGAGCCTCGCGGGCTACGTGTTCGGACGGATCGAGTTCCCCGGACGCGCGCTGTTGATGCTCGGTATCCTCGCCATCAGCTACTTCCCGCCCGCAGCGTTCGTCATCCCGCTGTTTCAGGCGTTCGCCGGTAACGCCCCGATAACGATTCCGTTCATAGGTGTCCCGCTATTCACGCCGCCCCGACTACTGAACACCCCGGGGTCGATGGTCATGCCGTTCAGCGCGCTGTTCCTGCCGCTGTCGATATTCATCCTCACGACCTTCTACGGGCAGATTCCCGACGGGTTGGAGGACGCGGCGCGGGTGGAGGGAACGACCCGACTGGGCGCGCTATTCCGCGTCATCGTGCCGCTTTCGGCACCCGGCGTGGCGACCGCGGGCGTCCTCACGTTCATCAGCGTCTACAACGAGTACTTCTTCAGCTCGATTATGGCGACGTCGCCCGAAGCGTCCAAGTGGTCGCCGATCGTCGGCGGGATTCTCAGCTACCAGACTCAGTACACGACGCAGTACAACCTCATGGCCGCAGCGAGTGTTGTGGGGGTTATCCCCGTCGTCGTCCTCGTTATCATCGCGCAGGAACGCATCGTCAGCGGACTGACCGCAGGAGCACTTAAAGAATAACAATGGCACGAGTACGACTCGAACACGTAAGCAAGCACTACGACGACGTAACGGCGGTCGACGACATGAATCTCGACATCGACCACGGCGAATTCATCTGCTTTGTCGGCCCGTCGGGATGTGGGAAGTCGACGACGATGGAAAGTATCGCTGGACTCACGAAGCCGAGTGAGGGTGAGATCTACATCGGCGACCGCGAGGTGACGAACCTCCCGCCGAAGGACCGCGGGGTGGCGATGGTGTTCCAGAACATCGCGCTGTTCCCCCACATGGACGTCTACGACAACATCTCCTTCGGGCTTCGCCTCCGCAACTACGACAAGGAGGAAATCGAGCGCCGCGTCGAGCGCGCCGCCGAAATCGTCCAGTTGCAGGGCATGCTCGACCGCATGCCCGACGAGATGTCCGGCGGCCAGCGACAGCGCGTCGCCATCGCCCGCGCCATCGTCCGTGAGCCTGATGTCTTTCTCATGGACGAGCCGTTAGCGAACCTCGACGCGAAGCTCAAGGTCCACATGCGGACCGAGCTCCAGCGCCTCCACAAGGAACTGGACACGACCATCATCTACGTCACCCACGACCAAGAAGAGGCGATGACGCTCTCGGACCGTATCGCCGTCCTTGACGCCGGCCAACTCCAGCAGATAGACCCGCCGCTTGTCTGTTACAACGAGCCGTCGAACCTGTTCGTCGCGGGTTTCATCGGCTCGCCCTCGATGAACTTCGCCGAGGCGACGGTCACAGAAGACGCGCTTTCGACAGCGAACTTCTCGCTCGCGTTCGATCCGGCGTCTGTCGAGGCTGTTGAGGTGGGTGACGAGGTAACCATCGGGATTCGTCCCGAAGACATCTATCCCAGCGGAGCACGGGTCGAAGTCGAAGACTCCTCTTCGCTCATCGCCGCGCGCGTCGATATTCTCGAACCGATGGGTGACGAGATATTCGCGTACATGCTGTTGGGCGAGGGTCGAACCTCAATGGACCAGTCAGGGACTGATGACCAGTTGCTGATGAGCGTTGAGCCCGACTCGACGATTCGGGAAGACACGGACGTCGAAGTCGTGATAGACCGGGGGAATGTCCACCTCTTCGATACGGCGTCAGGAAACGCACTCGCCCACGGCCTATCCCCCGTTTCAGGCAAGTTAGAGACCGAGACGACAGCCGACGCAGACGACTGAAGCGACCCGGCAACCTCGCCGTCGGCGACGGTGAGACGCAGTAACTCTTGGAGGCCACCGAAAGAAACCGCTCTCTCGGGCCTCCTCTCCTCACACCAAGGGTGTGCCGAGCACAGATGGGTTCCGCAGTTTCTATCAAGACGCGTTGACATCCATACTTTCCTGCAGGGCGGAGTTTAGCCTTGGTTTTTCCATAATGGGGGGAGAATAGGTTCCGCTACCCCTCATCGTATAAGTGTATTAGTGGAAACGGTGAGGTCTGATATTCGTCAGACAGTCTAGATAGATTCCCAACGTAGAGAAGAATGCTGTTCACTCGTTGGTTATCGAAGTCGACTGCGAACGAGTCCGCCCCGTAGGCGGCGTGGTAGGCGCGGTGGCGTTCGAGCGAGCCAGTCACCTTGAAGTGGAAGAATGCGGCCGCCGTGAAGGGCTTGCTCTGTGTTTCGACCTGCGACTCGACGGATGCGGGGAGCGCGATTTGGGGCGTCTCCGCGTCGATACTCGCAGCGAACTCCTTCGCTTCCTCGACGGTTGCTTGCGAATGTGCCGGTGTCTCGCCGGTGAACACGTTCACCGGGGGTTCCGTCCCGTCGGTGAACAGGACGTCTTCGAAGGTGTGTGTTCCGAGGATCGCCTCGGGACCTAACTCGCAGTCGTGAAACGGATCGTCGCCTTGTTACTCGGGCATCAAATCACGAGCCTCCGGCGGGACTCACCCATTCCGGCCCCTGAAAAACAGCAGTTGGCTTCGAGTAACCCGCCCACCGATGGATACCCAAAACCCCTATGGGTTCTGTATCCGACGTTTCGGTCAGATGCCCTCCATATCGCGCCGTGAATACCTTGTAGTCTCAGCCACGACGGTTCTCGCGGCAACTGCCGGCTGCCAGACCAATTCGTGTACACCGACAGATCCTGGCGTCGCGCAGTGGCCACAGACACGTGCCTCTCCGCACAATACGAACGCCGTTCCCGATCAGCCGACGCTCACGGCTGGCGGTGATTATTGGACGAGTTCCCTCGCAGACGATATCGATATCACCGGACTCGTTGCCACAAATGATACGGCTGTCGTCGTCGGCCGCGCGCCTCGCGAGCAGAATGGTATCGTGACCACCGTACAACTCGACGACGGGTCCTCCGAGACGACCCACGAACTCAATCGGCGTCCAACTGGGCCGCCAGCCCTCGCAGGTTCGATTGCTGTTACGCCCGTACTTGGCGACTATACTGAACCATCGACTGGCGGGATCGTCGCACTCGACACCGCTAGCTGGACGACCACTTGGACACACGATACGGCTGGCAGACCCAATCCGGCGACCGTCGCTGACGACCTCCTCGTCGCCACGAGCGATCGGGGCGATGTAACCGCTCTTGATACGTTTACCGGCGATACGCAGTGGGCGCGGTCGTTCGGTGACGATCACCAGCGTGCAAGCATCCCGGCACCGCCGGCCATCGACAATGACTCTGTGTACATCACGGCAGATGGCTCTGCCGCCCAAGGAATCTACGCGCTAGACCGCGAGACGGGTGAGACCCAGTGGGGGACCCCTGGGCCAAATATCCCGGAACCGCTCGTCCGCACGGAGGATGTCGTCCTCGCGAGCTACGACCGTTACGAACTCGTGGCGTTCGATGCCACCAGTGGAGACCGGCAGTGGTCAAAAGCGATGTACGATGGTGACCTGTTCGCGCCAGCGGTCGGGTACCGCCGCGTTTTCAGCGCGGACAAGGAAACCGTGTATGCGCTGGCCGTTGAGAGTGGAGACGTCCAGTGGGAACAAGCCCTTGATGTCGCAGGCCCCCCATTGGTCGTTGGGGAGTCGGTCGTCGTTCCGACGACTGACCGGACTGTCGGTCTGAGCATTGAGGACGGGAGCGAGTTGTGGACTCTGGCTGAGACGGCTGCAACAGGACGTGTGCCTATCAGCCGTGGTCTGCTTTTCACGTCTGGGAATTCGGTGACGCTACGAACGAACTGTGACTAACCAGAACGAACGGGGTGCTGGTCGGTGCTGGGGATGCGCAGTTCTTGGCGGTCCCCGACTCGCTCGGCCAGCTTCCGTTGCAGGTACTGCCTCGCCGTCGACGGCGTGAACACGCCTGTGTCAAGTACGTCGCCGACGACGTGCTTGAGGGCCACGAACTGTCCCTGCAGGTGGTCGTCGCCGACCGGCTCGCCGTCGTACCAGCGCACCGTCGCGAGCGCGCCGTTCCCGACCGTCTCTCCCTGTTCGACCGTCTCCGAATCGTACTGCAGGCCGAACCACAGCGTCCGGTATGCAGTCACCTCGAACGTGGTCGACACCACAAAGAACGCCTCGTGGTGGAGATAGTCGAGAGGGTCAGCGACGATTTCGTCGAGGGTGAGCCCGGTGGCGCGGGACTTCGGCTCGACGACCGTCGACGGTCGATCCTCGCTGACGAGATAGCCGTCGACCGCATCCGCTTCGAGGCCATCGGCCAGTTCCGCCAGCAGCTGTTTCGCCCACGTGGTGTCGGTGTCGTCGCCACCGAACGGCGACTCCGCCGATATTCGGTGCTTGAGCTTCAGGTTCGCTGCGCCCCAATGAGAGTAGTGGAGCGTGTACTGTCCGTCTGTGCGTTCGTACGCAACGAGTGTGCGGTGGCCCATTGAACAATCACCTCACGGGGCGACCGCGACTGGATCGCCCTGCACCCCTCCCGGGGGACGAACAACTCTACTCGTCGATCGGCTTGAGGGAATTGAGATCGGCGTGGAGGACTTCGCCGTCGCGAACGACGTACCGCTTCGCAAGCACGGGGAAGCGGCAGTTCGTGAACCCCGCCGTCTGGATGTCGAGTTCTTCACCGGGTTCGAGATGGTTGGCCAGCTTTCGGAGGAACTCGTGAGTGACGAGACCTCCTTCGTAGTCCGGAAGTCCATCCTCACAATTCGTTGAACGGCACCGTAGTTCCCGCAACGAGACAGGAGGAACAGAAGCTGAGCAAGCGCTTGTTCACGTCTGACTCGATATACCCGACTACTAGACTGAACAGAATCAACAGTCCTCCCCAATCACAAGTTCTTATACAAGTGCGCAAAACCTGCTCCAGTATGCCCTCCGTGTCAGTCGTACGAACAGAGTTCCAGCGATGCCTCCGAGGAAAGACGCCGTGGCTTCTGGCGCTCTGTCTCCTCCTCGTGAGCCGCGTCCCCACGAGTCCCGAACAGGCCGTCATCCGACACCTCGGCGACGCCGCCGCGTTTCCACGCGCTCAGACCGCCGTCGCAATTGTCGTTCCGTTCGCCGCCGCCGCGCTGGGCTTCCGATCAGTCGTCGGCGAGCGCGAGAGCGGCACCGCCCGCGTGCTCCTTGGCACTGAACTCTCTCGCACCGACCTCGTCGTTGGGAAGGCTCTCGGCCGCGGATCCGCCATCATGGTTCCCGTCCTCGTCACCACGCCGCTGCTCGTCGCCTACGGTACGTACACGTACGGGAGTATCTCTCTCCCCGTGCTCGCTGGCCTCCTCGTCGCGGCGGCCGCCTATGCGTTCGCGTGGACGACCGTCACCGTCTCGCTCTCGGCCGCGATGTCCTCGACCACGCGCGCCGCCGGCGTCGTCTTCGCCGTCACGCTCCTCCTCGGGATATTCTGGAGCGACATCACGGTTGCGCTCCTCTGGAATCTCGTGACGGGCTCCACGCCGAGTAACGAGATGGCCCACCCCGAGCTGTTCTCTGCTCTCAAATGGTTCTCTCTCCCGAGCGCCTACTACGTGCTCACGGATTGGCTCCTCGGGGTCCCGGTCGGTCCCGGAAGTGCCGCGCTCCAAGTGAGCGACGCGCTCCGCAACAACGGGACGCTCGCCACGGCGTCCCCGCCGCTGCCGGTATGGGTCGGTGTCCCCATCTTCCTCGCGTGGCCTGCCCTCGCGCTCCTCGTGGGCGTCTCGGCAATCCGCTACGGCGACCTCACCCCGCGTGGTGGCCCCGGCCGGCTCCGCCGTACGTGGGCGAACCGTCCGTCACTCCCGCGTGTCGCCGTAACGCCGGCCACAGCGGTCGTCGGCCGCGGAGGCTGGGTGGATTCGCTCCCCGGACGGTGGCAGCCGCTCGCGCGACGCGAGTTCCGCCGGCTTACGCACGGCTCCGGCGTCTGGCTACTCGGCGCGACCGTCCTCGTCGCCGGCGTCCTCAGCCTCTCGCCGTCAACACTTGTTCGAGATGCCCTCGGAGCGCGCGTGCCGCTTGCTGCCCTGCAATCGCCGATCAGCGTTATCGGCGGATTTGGAACGCTTCTGCTGACATTTCGCACGGTCGTCACCGAACGCGACTCCGGGAGCATCCGTATGACGGCCGGGACGGCCGTTTCGCGCTCCGCGACGCTCGTCGGTGTTATCATCGGACGAGCCAGCGCAATCGCGTTCTCGCTCGTCCTCGTCGTCCTCGGAACGTGCCTCGTCGCCATCCCCCAGCACGGCGTCGCCCCACCACACGTACTCGTCGGGTTCCTTGCGGTTACTGTCGCTTTCGTCTACTGCATGACGGGATTCGGCGTCGCGCTCTCGACAGTCGTACGCCGGCAGATGGTCGCGGGCGTCGCCGTCCTTGTGCTTGCCGGCCTCTACCTGACGTGGTTCCAGATTTCGAACATCGTCTACGGCGCGCTCACCGGGACGGCCGTAAACGGTTTCTCCCCGCCAGCGAGCCCGACGTACCTTCTGCTCCGGTGGGCGCCGCCAGCGAGCCTCTATCACGTCGTGACGAACGCCCTCCTCGGCGTTCCGAACTCTGCCGGGAACGCGGCCGGGGTACTCACCGACGCGCTTCAGTCGAACGTCTTCTCAAATATTGTGGTCGTGCGGGCGGCCTACGGCGCGGATGTCCCTGTCTGGTATCTTCATCCGGCGGTCGCCTCGGGGAACTCCTCTGCTGGTTCGCACTCCCAGTCGCGCTCGCCCTCATCAGCTATCGGCGCCGCGCACTCGATTGATTACGGCGCGTCCTCGCTTGGCGCCGTCGGCTCACCGTCGGCCATGGCGACGAAGGCGTCCTCTATCGTGCCCACATCGACGTCGAACGACCGAATCGTCGCCCCGGAATCGTCGAGTGCTTCGAGCGCACGATAGCGAGTCGCGGCGTCGCAGACGACCTCGATTCGACCGTCCGTTCGCGTGATACGCGTAACGCCATCGATGGCTCGCACGGCCGCGAGCGCGGTATCATCGGCGTCGGCGTCGATACGGAGGCGGCTTTCGACACCTGCCGTCGCGCGGAGTTCTGCCGGCGTGCCTTCGGCGACGAGTTCGCCGTCGGCGAGCAGGCCGACGCGGTCGCAGACGCGCTCGACTTGGTCGAGGACGTGACTGGAGAAGAAGATTGTCGCACCGCGGTCGCGCTCGTCCGAGACGACTTCACGGACTAACCGAACTCCATACGGATCCAGTCCGGAGAACGGCTCGTCGAGGATGAGGAGGTCTGGATCACCGGCGATGGCCATCCCCAGGCCGAGGCGTTGTTGCATCCCCTTCGAATACCCCCCGGCGCGTTGGTCAACGGCGTCCGTGAGGCCGACACGGTCGAGGATCGTCTCGGGGTCGCCGGTCGCGTCGTTCGCGTCGAGGATATAGGCGACGTGTTCGCGGCCGGTGAGCGAGTCGTAGACGCCGAAACGGTCCGGGAGGATGCCGGTGCGGGCGTGAATCGTGCTTGCCTCCTCGCGGACGTCTAACCCGAAAATCCGCGCTGTCCCCGCACTCGGGCGTGTGTAGTCCATCAGCATATCAATGGTCGTGGACTTCCCGGCGCCGTTCGGGCCGAGGAAGCCGTACACCTCGCCCTCGTCGACGGTGAGGTTGAGGTCGGCGACGGCGGGCGCGCCGCCGTAGCGCTTCGTGAGGCCGCGCGTCTCGATGGCGGTCATCTCCGGTCACCGCCCGCTCTGGGCGTTCGTTCGCTGGCGACGCGTGTGGGCTGGAGGGCCATGCACTCCCGTATTCTGTGAACGTGGAAAAGTCTTCGCGGTACTCGGCGCGACGAGGTGCGGTGCCGAAGTGAGTTAGATATTGGTTCGCTAGTATGCAACAGTATGCTCACAGAAGGCGAGGTTCGCGCCCTCATTGCCCTCCACGGTGAGCAGACGGTCTCTGAACTCGCAACGAACTACGTATTGCATTTTGTTCCACCAAAGAGTACCCAGAAGACATATTATCTCGACAAAAAAGAAACAAATATGTCAACAGGTGGAGCACCGGGGTTCGTTACAACTCTCCCCCTCGTGGCTCTTATCGGTCTCTTCGGTAGTTCGGCAACGATTGCCTACTGTATTCGAGTACTCGCTACCCGATACGAGACACCGCCACCGTTTTCAACAGGAAGTCTCACGCTCATCAGCGTGCTAGGACATTTGGCGGTTCTATTCACCGCAGGAACTGTCCTCGCCGCAATTGGTGGAATTCCTGCGAGTCCTTCCTTCTTCGGTCCCGCAGTCCCAGTACTCTTGTTTGGCTATGGACTCCCTCTCGTAGTCATCGCAGTTCTCATCGGGAAATTAATCGAGTGGCGCAGTCAAAATGAACCGCCACGTCGATTCGTACATAGTTCGAGCACCGTGTTCGCATTCATCCACTTGCTATCGATCCCTACGGTTTGGGCTATGTTTGTTCTAATTGAATTACTGATTCACAGCAACGGCACCGTCTAGTTAAGGGACGAGCAGGTCGAAGAGATAGTCTCCTATGCTACTCTCAAACCTGCTCAACGAGCGTTTGGACACAGCTACGCTTGAATGTTGGCAGCGTGAGCGGACGACGAACGCCCGAACGGGCGTCCCCAGAAACCTCCGGTTTCTGGTGTCTCGAAATCCGTTGGATTTCGACGAGTCCGCAGGACCTGCGGTCCTGCGAGATGCGAACGAGACGCTGCGCGTCTCGTCGCGTCGCCGTCCGGCTCCATGCTGCCGGCTTTCACTCAGAGAGACAGAAGCGACTCTTCGGCTGCTCGGCGTAGAACGCTCGCTTCAAGCAATTTTTCAGTAAATGTGTCGATTGTCTGATAGTGTTGCAGACCCGCCGAAGGCGCAGCCGAGGCGGGTCGCAGTCGACGAGACCGCTGTCAAAATCAATGGTGAGTGGTCTTGGTTGTGCGCTGCAATAGACCTCGACACGAAAGTAATTCTTGACGTCGCGTTGTTCAAGCGTCATGGAACTGACCCGGCGGCTGCGTTTCTCCACGGAGTCTGTGAGAAACACGACTGTTCAGAGACGGTGTTTCTAGCTGATGCCTTTGACTATCGGATTGCCTTCTCTCGATTAAGGCTGAATGATCGGGTCGACTATACCGACCGAAACCTGATTGAAAAGTGGTTTCACACGTTCAAAATGAGGGTCGACCGTTTCCACAATTCGTGGGTGGACAGTCGGCTGAGCGTCCGCCAGTGTCTTGCAATATTTATTCATTACTATGAGTTTTATCGACCGCATCAGTCGCTCGACGGACGAACGCCAGCTCAGGGGGGGTAACTAGACAGTGCCGCATTAAACAGATTCCGAGTTGTTCACGAGCAGTCACGACCGTGATGACTCCACCGGTCCCGGACAGTCGCCGACTATACTAACAACAACACGGTCGTTGTACGGTCGGTTCGTCCCCGATGGTGTCGGGAAGCAATCGACCGGGGCTGGGCGGAGTCCGGAACGACGTCAAATCCGATTCGTTATCGAAATCTGATTAATCACTGTCCGTGCTCTTGTCAGAATTACTTTGTGACTGTTTCGCCGACGAGATCCAGTTGACGAGCGTGTTCGACGACCCCCAGTCTTCCTCGCGCGTGAGTAGGACGGGACGGCTCTTCTCCAACTGGTATGCGAACCCGACCACCGTTACCAAGGCGAGAAGCGCCATCGGGAGCCCCGCGATAATCGTGAAGTTCTGGAGGATTCCCACGCCGCCGATTATCAGGAGTAGCGACGTGAGAAGCCCGATAATCACGCCCCAGACGAACCGGTTGGCGATTGAGGGGTGCTGTGTTCCCCCGCTGGTGGTGAGGATGGCCAGGCTGATCGTCGCGGAGTCGATGGTCGTGATGAGGAAGGTGAACACGAGCAGTAAGAACAGCGCGACGAACAGTTCCCCGAACGGCAGTTGCGCCAGAATCGGATACGTAGCGACCGAGATTCCGTAGGAATCGATGATAGACAGCAGGTCGACCTGCCCCGAATGCTGGAGCAGCATGGAGTAGCCGCCCATGGTGACGAACCATGGCAGCGTCGCGGCGGTACCGCCGACCATCGCGCCGAAGATGACCTGTTTGAGCGTCCGACCGCGGCTGATGCGCGCGATGAAGATGCCGGTCATCGGGGCGAAGCTAATCCACCACGCCCAGTAGAACACCGTCCACGAACCGACCCACGACTGCCCGCCGCCCACGTTGACGTACAGCGACATATCGACGAAGTTCGCGATGTACTTCCCCATGCCCGCGGTCCCGAGGTTGAATATCGACGCGAACGGTGAGAAGACGAGAATGCAGACGAGGATGAACAGGAAGAGCATCACGTTGAACGTGGACACTCGCTTTATTCCCTTTTCGATTCCCAGCACGGCCGAAGCGGTGTATCCGACCGTTAGCCCCGTCACGAGGGCGATAATCCCGAAGTCGCCGACCGACACGCCGTAGTTGTACGAGAGGCCGGTGATAAACTGCTGGGCGGCGAGGCCGACGGTGACGGTCGCGCCACCGGCCGCGGCGACCACGGCGACGACGTCGACGACTTTCAGCCAAGTCTTATCCAAGTTGTTCACGCCCAGAATCGGTGCGAACACCGAGGAAGGCTTCATCGGGGCGTCCTTGCGGTGGACGTAGTACGCGAGCGGGACCGACAGTATCATGTGATTGACCCACGGCGAGATGCCCCAGTGGAACATCGTGTACTGCATCGCGCCAATCATCGCGCCGACCGATTGAGGCTGCGCGTTGACCAAGGGAGGGACGGTCTCGTAGTGAGACAGCGTCTCGGCGGCCCCCCAGAACACGATGCCCGCGCCGAACGTCGCCGCGAACACCATCATGATGTACGAACCGTAGCTGAACTCCGGCGGCTCGTCCGGCTTGCCTAATTTAATCTCCCCCCACGGGCTGACCATCACGAAGACGAAGAATATCACGAGCGCGAAGATTAGTGCCTGGAAGTACCACGAGAGGTTCGTCGTGATGACCTCGTTGACGTTGCCAATCACGGTGCTCGACGCTTTCGGGTAAAAGGCTAACGCCGAGACGAGAACGCCCGTTAGGAAGACTCCAATCGCGAACACGGGTGTGTCAATCTCGTCGTACAGGTTGGCGATCTCATCGCGGATTAGTGAGCCTGTCATTGGAATAGTTACGTCCGGGTGAAGTTGCTGCGCGCTGGGCCGAGTCGGTGGAACATCTTCTGCGTCTCCGCGACTCGGAGACGGAGTACGCGTTCCGCAGTTCCCACAAACTGCCTGTTAATACCTGACATACACTATGGTGGTCAATCTTCATATATTTAAATTCTTTGGATTTCTCTCAAACTGGCAGTCGCGCACAGCGGCCGCCGCCGTATCGAGACCGCTCAGCGCTCGACTGCGCCGGCCAACTCTGCGAAGGCATCGCGGAGAACGGGTGCGTCCTCAGCGAGCGTGACGTACTGAACACCCGTTTCGAGCCATTTTCCCGCCTGCGTTGGCGTGTCGGCATACGTTCCCACGACCGTACCGGAGTCCTTGGCCTTGCGGACGACGGACCGCATCGTCTCGACGACGTCATCGTGCTGTACGTCGCCGGGGACGCCCAGCGATTGCGAGAGGTCGTACGGTCCCAGAAACAGGACGTCGATGCCGTCGACGTCGAGGATGGAATCGATGTTCTCGACCGCTTTAACGCCCTCTACCTGCAACGCCAGCACGGTCTCTTCGTTCTGCGTCGATTCGAATTCGGGTCCCCCCTCGTACGTTCCGGCGCGGCCGTAAGGCGAGAGCCCGCGCTCACCTACCGGGTGGAACTTGGCCGCGTTCACCGCGCGTTGAGCGTCGTCCGCGGTTTCCACCTGCGGGACCTGCACGCCGTCGGCGCCGACGTCCAGGGCCCGCTGGATTTCGCCCGGCGCGTTCTCCCGGACCCTGACGACCGCCGACCCACCCTGAGACTGCGCGCCGGCACAGGCGCGCATGGTCGACTGAGCGGTCGCGGGGCCGTGTTCTTGATCGATGACGACGAAATCGAACCCGGCCACGGTCGCGATTTCGGAGACCATCATCGAGTTCACGATCTGAAACGTACCGAGGACGGCATCGCCGTCTACGATCCGCTCTCGGAGAGAGTTTCCAGGCATATCGAGCACGTTTCGAGGGCCGAAGTATCAATCTGCCGCTGGCCGCATTGCCCCCCGTGTTTCGTGTGATAGAACACGATTCGCCGTCATGAGGCGCTCCGCTGTCACTTGCGAGCGCGCCCGAGGGATTGAGGAACTGAACCCCCGCGTCAGTAATCGCGGAGGTTCAACTCAATCCGGTTTCTGACCCGCTTGAGTCGCCTGGGAAGCTCCGTCGCCAACCGCTCACCGACGACCTCCGTCGCGGGCCCCGACGCGCTCAGCGCCCCGACGACTGCGTCATCGCCGTTCAGAACCGGAACCCCGACGCATCGCAGTCCCTGTCCGTACTCCTCGTTGTCTTCCGAGTATCCTCGGTCGCGTATCTCGGCTAACTCCGAGCGGAGCGTCTCGCGGTCAGTTATCGTGTTTTCAGACCGCTTCGGAAGGCCGTGTTGGTCGAGAATCGATTCGACCCGACGCTCCGGCAAGTGCGCGAGAATCGCCTTTCCAGTGGCGGTGCAATGTAGCTCGTGGACTTCGCGGCCCGCGTCGACAGGCGGATGCGGTCATCGCCTCTCGTCCGGTAGAGGTACACGCCCTTCCCCCGGTCCTCGACGCTGATGTTGACGAGTAGTCCGGTCTCCCGAGAGAGCTCGTCGGCGTGCGGCCGAGCGACCTCGTATATCTCCGTGTTCGTGCGGGCGCTCTCGCCGAGTTCCAGAAAACGGAGGCTGAGTTCGTAGCCCCGCTCGCCGTCAACCACGTAGCCGTGTTCGCGGAGCGTACTCAGATGGTTGTGAGCCGTGCTCTTCGAGACCCCCGCGTGAGTGGCCACGTCGCTGACGCTCGGGGCCGTCTGCGCTTCCAGCGCCTCAAGTATCGCCAGCAGCGTTTCGTCCGACCGTATCGGCCGGGTCGCTTTCTCGGTCATATGACTCCTCCCGCGTCCAGCCCATAGAATGTTTCCCAACCGATAATCGTTCAGCGTGGTCGAACGCTCGTTTGAAAAATTATGGACGCCTTTGGTGACGGTTTGTGACACCGCTGGTGGGCTGTTGTTTTGGTACGGATGCGTATTACAGATATATGCTTGTAATGTATCAGGCGGGTAAACGACCGCTCGGCAGGCACGAATCCGTTCGATGTCATAGAACGCCCCGTCGACGTCCCGTGGTCTCGTCGTGTTAGCACCCTGTCTAATACGGACGCGACGCTCTACGTGGTCGGGAAAAAACGGCGAAAAGTGCGGGGCGCGTGAACCCGGGACCGGCTCAGTAGTTGAGGTACACCGTCTTCGACGTCGTGAAGAAGTCGAGGCCAGCGTCACCCTGCTCGCGCCACGTCTCGCTCGACGACGACTTCATGCCGCCGAAGGCACGTGGAGTTCGAGACCAGTCGTCTTCTCGTTGACCTTGACGACGCCGGCTTCGACGTCGTCGGCGAACTGATGGGCCTCGCTGAGGTCTTGCGTGACGATACTGGCGGAGAGCCCGTATTTCGTGTCGTTGGCGAGCGTCACCGCTTCCTCGTAAGAACTCGCGGGGATGACACCCACGACCGGCCCGAAAATCTCTTCCTGTGCGATGCGCATCTCGCTGGAGACGTTCGAGAAGACCGTCGGCTCGACGAAGTAGCCCGACTCGTGGCGCGGTGCTTCGGGGACGGACCCACCGGTTTCGAGGGTCGCACCCTCCGAGACGCCGACGTCGACGTAGTCCAGCGTGCCTTCGAGCTCGGATTTACTGACGTGCGGCCCCATGTCGTAGCCGTCCAGCGCTGGTCCGATGCTGATGTCCTCCGCAGCGGCCACGAGTTCGTCGACGAACTCGTCGTAGACGTCTTCGTGGACGATAGCTCGGGACGCCGCAGTACAGGCCTGTCCGGTTCCGCCGAACGCGCCGTCGGAGACGATTTCCGCGGCGGTACTGACGTCGGCGCTCGGCATCACGACCGTCGGGTTCTTCCCGCCCATCTCAAGTTGGATGCGCTTGCCGTCCGCCGCGGCCGTCTCGCCGACCTGCTGTCCCACGACCGTGCTCCCGGTGAAGGAAATCGCGTCGATATCGTCGTGGGTCGTGAGCGTGCCGCCGACCTCGCTGCCCGAGCCGGTGATGACGTTGAGCACGCCGTCCGGAAGGCCGGCTTCGTCGAGGCACTTGGCCACTTCGTGTGCGACGGCGGGGGCTCGGGACGCGGGCTTGAGAACGACGGTGTTGCCGGTGACGAGCGCGGGCGCGAGCTTCCACGTCGGGATGGCGATGGGGTAGTTCCACGGCGTAATCAACCCGACCGTGCCCAGCGGCTCGGTCTTGGTTTCGAGGCGCGTGTCCTGTGAACTCGACGCTTTGACCTCGCCACCCAGGTCCAGCGCCTTCTCGGCGAAGTAGTACAGGATACCGACGGCCCGGCCGACTTCGCCCGTCGCCTCGGGGAGTGCTTTTCCTTCCTCCCGAGCGAGGAGTTCGGCGACCTCGTCGGACCGGGATTCGAGACGCGACGCGGCGCGGCGGAGAATCGCACCGCGCTCGGGCGCTGGGGTGTCTTCCCACGCCGCTTGAGCCGCGACCGCGGCATCGACCGCGTCTCGGGTGTCGTCGGCCGTCGACGACGGGAACTCGCCGATTACGTCGTCCGGGTCCGCGGGGTTCCGCACCTCGAACGTCTCGCCTGATTCAGAGCCTGTCCACTTGCCGTTACAGTAGTTATTGAACACCGGCATGTACTCTCATCCACAGAACCCTCATTATAATATCTGTCGGTCTCGTCAATACGGGCGCCGTCGCGGCCGTTCGCGGTCACCCTCTCTCACGGTCACGCCGGTGGTTTCGGAGTGGCGCGTACCGCTACTGGGAACTCGTTGGGACGTTGAGCACCGGTACTTCGGAACTGAGCATCACGCGCTGCGTGACGCTTCCGAACAGGGCCTTCCCCGTCGGCGACCTGCGTCGTCCCCCGACGACGATGTATCGGGTGTCGACGCCGTCGGCGTACGTCGTGATCTGTTCCGCCGGGTCGCCGACGCGGACGACGTTCTCGATCTCCGCTGTGTCGTGTTCGAGTTCTGCGTTCGCCGCCGCTCGCTCGATAATCTCGGCTCCGACGCGTCTGACTTCGCGGTTCTCGGTGACCGCCTGCCCCTCGACCTCCTTTTCGAGGGTGTCAACGAGATCCGTGCGCTGGAGCACGTGAAGCGAGTGAAGCGGTTCGCCGAGGTCCGCGGCGAGCGCCGATGCCCGCGCGAGAACGGTTGCTGCTCGGTTCGAGTCGTCGACTGCGGCTACGACCGTCATATCTCACGTATGAACGTCGGACAACAAATTTCCTTGGGAGGCGGTATGCTCCGCATCGCCTACTGTGCGAGCAGTATCACCGCGCCGACCGCCAGCGCGATACCCGCGATTTTGACCTGCCCGAGAGACTCCTCCAGAAAGACGACCGCGAGGAGGGTCGTCCCGAGGAGGTACATCCCGCTGATGCTCGTCGCGACGGCGGCGGAGCCCTGACTGAGCGCGAGGTAGTAGCTGATCGTTCCGAGTCCGAGGAACAGTCCTCCCGCGAGCGCGAACCCGATTCCTCTCGTGGAGACGACGACCGGGCCGCCGCGCCACAGGAGATACGAGGCGGCGGCCGTGAGCCCGGCGACGTACGTGTAGATGACGGCTTGCTCCGCCGGCAGTGACTTCGTTGCGACCTTGGCGAGAAACGCCCAGCCCGCGTAGAGCGCCATCGACCCGAACGCGAAGATAACTGTCTTCGACATAGCGTGCGTTACCCGTATATCAGGGACAATCGGTATTGGTTCTTCGGCTGTCCGTGACGGAACTCACCCCGGAAGAAAGCCTGCTCACGTCCCTCTCTCCCCCTCGCTCGGCCGGCGGCCGAGGAACGCGTCACTCGTCGGGTCAATCCGACCCCCGGGGGAGGTAGTACCCGCACGTTCTACAGACGAACTCGCTGTCGTGGTACGTCTCGACGGCGACGAGGGTTTCGTCGCAGTTTGGACATCGCATACGGGTCCACGTCGTATCGACAGTAGGTTAAATCTTTATACGACAAATGTCGAATTAAGAGGGACAGCGACCGATACTCTCGGCGCGTTCGCTTACGCGGACGTCGCGGCCTGCTTAGGCGGCGTCTGTTCTTCGGTCAGCTCGAAGCCGCGCGCTTCCATCATCTCGAAGTATCGGTCGGCGTCCATGCCGCTGGTCTCGGTCACGAAGATGCCGTCCTTGTTCACGGCACCCTCGGCCATGAGCTGAAGCGTCACCGACAGCGGCACGCCGACGTAGCAGCCGTACTCCCGCATCATCGAGATTTCGTTGCCGTCGAAGAACGGGAACGGCTGTTCGAAGTGGTAGACCGCGGTCCCCGCTTCTCCGCCCGCCGTCCCCGTGACCTCCGACGAGAGAATCGTCTGTGGCGTCCACTCCGTCTCGCTGGAGAGTTCCTCGGGTGCCCGCCACTCGGCGTCTCGCTGTCGGCCGGCGCGCTTGACCTGCGACTGGGCGACTTCGAGGGGGTCGACGGTCCCGCCTTCGACCTCGATGGGGTCGGCGTCGAACGCGTCCATCGCGTGGAGCGTCCGCTCGTATTCGGTCCACTCGTCGTGCCAGACGCCGCGGGTGATGATTCGGTCGACGTTCGTCTCTTGTGCGATGGGTGCCTTCGGGAACGTGATGGGTTCGGGATGGGAGATGACGTACGTCTCCTGTTCCCCGATGGGGTCGGGGAACTCGAACGTCCGCTCCTGAGAGAACGGCGGGAGGTCGTTGATGACCGCTCCGTCTTCCCAGCGGGCCCGCTCGTCGACGTTCGGGTCGTGTTCGTAGGTAACGGTGTCGGTGAGGCCGGCGGTCGTCTGGCTGAGGAGCCGCCACATCCCCCAGTAGAAGTTCACGTCCTCGACGTCGTCGAACTCGTCGCAGCCGACCATGCCGAGCGCGATCGTGCTGACGAGGCCGCCGTTCGCGAACCACAGCGAACAACCCGCCTCAGCGAACTCGTCGGACCGGCTGAGTACGGCGTCGAAGTCGAAGGCGTTCAGGTCGACACCGGTGAGGTCGCCGACCTCGACGATGGCGTCGAGGACGTTCTCTTCGAACTGGTACGGGAGTCCGTTCACCACGTACGCCGCGTCGTCGAGGACGCGGGCGATGTCGTCTGCGCTCGTCGCGTCCACGGGTTCGAACGTGACGCGGTCGTCGTCGATTAGTTCGACGAGCCGACGGGCGTTCTTCTCGTCAGCGTCCGCGACGACGATTTCGTCGAAGTCGCTGGTTCGGTACAGGTCGTACACGCAGGCGGAGGTCATCGCTCCGGAACCGCCAAGGACTACGGTCTTACCGCTCATAATACAGTAGGATATGCATGATTAACCGACTTAATTCTATGGGGTGTCGGATGGCCGCAGTCCGCGTCTCCTACGGACCGGAACCCGGCCCGCCCCCGTGAATCGGCGAAATCCGCCCGCTGGTCGTCTCGGAGGCCCGTTACACTTCTTCCCAGGGCATCGGCTCGTCGTGAATCATCAGACTCGACTCGCGCGTGACGGTCCGCTTCTCCTCGCTGATGGCGTCGATTTCGGCGATGTCCTCGGCTGCGAGTTCCAACTGTCGTGCGGCCCAGTTCTCCGCGACGTGTTCACCCGTCGCCTTCGGAATCGCCGCGACCCGGTCTTTGCTCAACAGCCAGGCCAAACTCACCTGTGTCGGCGTCGCGTCGTACTTGTCGGCGATATCGACGAGCATCGGTATCTCCAGCACTTCGCCCCCGACGAGCGGACGATACGCGACCAGCCAGTAGTCGTGTCGCTGGGCGTGTTCGAGCAGGTGCTGTTGCTGCAGGAGCGGGTGCATCTCGACCTGGTGAGCAAATAGGGGTGCGTCAAGGACCCCCATCGCCTCGTCGAGCATCGGTATCGAGTAATTGCTGAGACCGACGTTGTCGATGAGTCCCCGCTCGTGCAGTTCCGTGAACGCCGCCATCGTCTCTTCGACGTCGTAGGCCTTCAGCGGATAGTGGACGTACAGTAGGTCGATCGTCTCGACGCCGAGCGCGTCCAGGCTCTCTTTCGTGCTTTCGAGTACGCGGTCGTGGCTGAGATTGCTCGGCCGCACCTTCGTCGCGACGAACACCTCTTCGCGCGGAACGTCCGACTGTCGGATGGCTTCGCCGACGTATTCCTCCGTACCGTACTGCTGTGCGGTGTCTACGTATCGATACCCCTCGTCGAGCGCGGTGAGAACGCTGTCGACGCATCGCTGTCGCTGGTCCGGGTACCAGGTTCCGATACCCATCCCAAACGTGCTACTATGACTCACGACACCAACTACCAACGAGCGAGGTATAACGCTTTGCCCCTCGGAAGCGGCCTCGGACCGAGGCGAAGTTTCTTTGCGGTCGCTCGACCAGTGATACGTATGACCGATAACTCCGACACTGACCGGCCTGACGACGTTCCGCCGTGGTGGGACGACAACGTGGAGATTCGCGAGGAGCTCGACCTCCCGGGCTACGACGCACCGAAGTTCGAAGACGACGTCTACGTCCACACGGTCGTCGAGGAACTCGAAGCGAGCCACGGCTGCAACATCCGACTCGTCGACCCGTCGCCGTCGAAACTGAGCACGTGGCAGATACGGCTCGACGGCGAGCCAATCGAGTCGGTCTACCGGTCGCGCGACAGTAGCGCGAACACCGTCTTCTCTATCACGTCGTCGTCGTTCAGATCGCTCGTCGAGGACGCGGTCGCCGAGCGAGAGTGACCGCGCGTCTCACTCGGCAATTTTAATTGCCAGCGCCGCGGACCGGGACATAACGCGCTGCAAGCAGCGCCCGAGACGGTCGCCCGTCTCGTCACGCTCCGGGTGGAGTTCCTACCGCGGCGCGGACCGCCTCCCCGACCGTGCGAGCAGTTCGCTTCCCGCCCCCGACGACGACGACCGAGACTCACCGATGACGACCGAGACTCACCCGACGACTCACCCAGACACCATGACACTCCCACACCAATGCTAGAGACGTTTCGCGGTTACAACGGCGGACAACTGAACCTCCACGCGCTCGGCATCGTCGTATCGCTCTCCGGTCTCCTCGTCGTCGCACCGATGCTCCCGGAGATAATCGACTACTTCGGGGTCAGCGCGGCCGAGGCCGGCGTGTCCATCTCGTTCATGTGGGCGTGCAACGCCGCCGCGCAGTTCCCCGGCGGTCGGTACTCCGACCGCCTCTCGGCCGGCGTCGTGTTGCTCGGCAGCCAAGGCGTGATGATTCTCGGGTTCCTCGTCTTGGCGGTGGCGACGACGTTCCCGGTGTTCGTCGCGGGACTCGGACTCATCGGCGCGGGATACGGGCTGTTCGAACCCGCCGGATTCGTCCTGCTGCAGACTCACTTCGAGGAGAACCGCGGGCGCGCTTTCGGTATCCGAGACGCGGCCGTCAACCTCGGAAGCGCGCTGTCGGCGGTGCTCGCGGTCGCCATCGTCGGGACGTTCTCGTGGCGAGACGCGTTCGTTCCGGTGGTCGTATTGCTGGCGCTCGTCGGGGCCGGCACGCACAGACACAACCGCGGCGAGTACGCCGTCTCGCGCGTGGCGCTCGACCCCAAAGCGGTGTGCTCTCGGCTCTTTCGGGAGCGCGAGACGTACGCCGTCCTCGTCGTCATGTCCGTCTCGATGTTCCTCTGGCAGGGCAGCGCGAGTTTCCTCCCGGCGTATCTGCAGGCGGTGAAGTCCTTCTCGTCGTTCGAGGCGACGGTCGCCTTCGCGAGCATGTTCGTCGTCGGCATGGTGGTTACGCCCGTCGCCGGCGCGCTCAGCGACGCGTGGTCTCCCACCGGGATGGGCGTCGCCGCGATGGGATTCGGTGTCGTCGGGCTCTCGACGCTCGTACTCGTCGACTCCCCCGTCGGCGTCGGGGTCGGACTCGTCGCCTACGCCGTCGCCATCACCGCCATCTGGCCGGTCATGTACGTCTATCTCAGCGACGTGCTGGCGACGGAGACGATCGGCGGCGACCTCGGCGTCCTCAGAACGGTGTACTTCGCCGTCGCAGTCTCGGCCCCGCGTACATCGGGACCGCCGCCACGCGACTGGGCTACACGTCGGCGTTCGCGAGCCTGCTCGTCGGCTTCGGGCTCGCGGCGATACCGCTGGTGTGGCTCGGGCGACGCTGATTCGAACGGCTCGTCGGCTTTGCGTGTCGCTGCCAACGATGCGGTGACAAGAGGGTACGAGGGGCAACCGTCTCGGGGGACTCGATTGGCGGCTGTCGGTTCAGGCTTCCGCGGCCGGACCGCCGCTTTGCGTGGTCTGCGTGTCGAGGTTCCGCTCGGCGACGCCGAGAATGGTGTCGAGCGAAATCGCCAACACCGCGCCGGGAATCGCGCCGGCGAGAATCTGCGGCGTGTTGAACAGTTGGATGCCGGTGACGACCCAGTCGCCGAGTCCCCCGGCACCGATGAAGATGGCGAGGTACGCCGTTCCGACGTTCATCACGGTGCTGGTCCTGATGCCGGCGAAGATGACTGGGACGGCAACGGGAGTTGGATCTGACGGAGGATTTCGCGGTCGGTCATGCCCATCCCTTCCGCCGCTCGGATGGTTCCCTCGTCGACGTCCTCGATGCCGGCGATGGTGTTCGTGATGATGGGCAACAGCGCGTACACCCACATCGCGAGCAACGCCGAGTTGAAGCCGATGCCGACGAACGGGAAGACGAGCGCGATGACGGCCAGCGGTGGGACCGTCTGGGAGACGTTCCCCGACGACAGGACCCACGTCTTCGCTCGCTCGTTTCGCGTCGCGAGGATGCCTGCCGTCACCGCGACGACTATCGCACCGACCTGCGCGACGAGCACCAAGATGAGATGCTCGCGCAGCAGGTCGACGAACGTGTCGAAGTTGTTGAGCAGGTAGTTCGTCGCCTCGACGAGCAGGTTACTCATGCGTGAGTTCCTCCCGCGTTGGTCCGTTACTGTGGCGGAGGTGTTCGAGGGTCACCGTCCCGACGACGCTGTCGTCTCGGACGACCGCGAGGTCGTCGCAGTCGGATTCGAGCAGCACCGACAGCGCCGTCTCGGCGCTTTGCCCGGCGGTGACGTACGGCGGCGTTCCCGCGCCGTCCGCCGCGGCGGCTTCGAATTCCGGCCGCTCCCGAGCCAGTTCGGAGACGGACTTCCCCACGAGCGAGTCGTCCGCGTCCATGACGTCTTCGACCGGTAGCACCTGCAGTTTCTTCAGGCCGCGGTTCGACCCGATGAAGTCCTCGACGAACTCGTTCGCCGGGTCCTGGAGGATGTTCTCGGGCGTGTCGTACTGGACGACTTCGCCCACGTCGTAAATCGCGATTTTGTCCCCCATCTTCAGCGCCTCGTCGATGTCGTGGGTGACGAACAGAATCGTGGTGTTGATCTGCTCTTGAATCTCGAGGAACTCGTCTTGGAGGTTGTCGCGGGTGATGGGGTCGAGCGCCCCGAACGGCTCGTCCATCAACATCAGGTCCGGGTCGGCCGCGAGGGCACGGGCGACGCCGACGCGCTGTCGCTGGCCGCCGGACAGTTCCCGGGGGTAGTTCTCCCGGTACTGATCCGGCGGGAGGTCCATGAGCGACAGGAGTTCGTCGACCCGGCTCTCGATGCGGTCTTCGTCCCAGTCTTTCAGCCGCGGGACCGTTCCCACGTTCTCCGCGACGGTCATGTGGTCGAACAGGCCGATGTCTTGGATGACGTAGCCGATGCTTCGCCGGAGACTCGTCTTCTCTACATTCTGTACGTTTTCGCCTTCGAACCGAACCGTCCCATCGGTCGGGTCTTCGAGGCGGTTGACGAGTTTCATCGTGGTCGTCTTGCCACAGCCGGATGGCCCGACGAGAACAGTCGTTGTCCCAGCTTCGACGCTGAAACTCACACCGTCGAGCGCCACCGTCTGCCCGTACTCTTTCCGAACGTTTTCGAACTCGATTGCGTGTTGACTCATGAGAGTATCCTCCAGATTGCGCGGGTCGGTCGTGCTTGGTCTATCCGCTCTCCGTTACGAAGTCTGAACAGTTGCTCGCTGACCGCGAAGCAGTAATCGAACGCCAGCGTCAGCACCACCAGCACGACGGTCGTGACGACGATCATCGGGATGTTGCGCTCGCGGATTCCTTGGAAGATGAAATCCCCCAACCCGCCGGCTCCGACGAACGCTCCGATGGCGGCGACGCCGATGATGATGACGACGGCGTTTCGCAGTCCGGTCATGATGACCGGGAGCGCCATCGGAACCTGAATCCGCCGAAGGCGCTCGATACGGGTCATGCCCAGTCCCCGACCGGATTGGATGACCGCGTCGTCGACGCCGTTGAGCCCGACGTACGTGTTCCTGACGAGTGGAAGCTGCGAGTACAACACCAGCGAGACGATGACCGGCGGTTCCCCGATTCCGAAGACGGGGATGAGCAGACCGAACAACGCGATGCTCGGCACCGTCATGGCGACGCCGGCGAGCCAGAGAACGACCGTGGCCGCTGTGTCGTTGAACGTTATCAGGACACCGAGAGAGATACCGATGGGTATCGCGAGCAGCATCGAGATAGCGATGATATCGATGTGCTCCAGCGTCAACACGAGCAGGTCGCCGGCGTACCGGGAGACGAACGACTGGTACGCTCCGAGTGTGGAGTTCAACGTCACCGACGTGAGGACGGTGAGGACCGCTTCGAGGGATGTCGTCGATGGCATGTCAGATGAGCCTTCGGAGCTCAGGTGGTCGCGAGCGATGCTCGCCGGGTCCTTGTCTTCTTCGCTGGCCTCAAGCGCCATCTGCTGCATCTTCTCGGTGGTGACGCTCGGTGCCACCTCGTCCAGCGTCTCTTTGACGGCGGGATTGCTGTCGATGGCGTCCTGCTGTATCATGGGGACGATCCAGTACTTCGAGAAGTGACCCTTGTCGTCGTGGAGGATGCGCAGGTCGTACTTGTATATCTGCGGCTGCGTCTGCCAGCCCGAGGTCGCGACGGCCTGGCCGTCGTTGAGAATCTGGTAGTTCAGGCCGCCGTATCCGACCTTCCGCAGTTTCACCTCGTCCCACGCGGACTGCTCGATGCCGTAGTCTTCGATGAGGGCGGGCAACCCGTCCTCTCGTTCCGCGTATTCCGTGTAGGACACGAACGTCATGTCCGTGTTCCCGTCGTTGACGTACGAGGCGAAGTCGCTGATCGTTTCGATACCGTGTTCGCTCGCCCAATCGGGGCGGGCGACGATGGTCCACGACGCGTCGGCCCCGGTGGGCTCCGTCAGCGTCAGTCCCCACTCTTCTTCGGCGGCGCTCTTCGACTCGCTGTATATCTGCTCCCCGTCGGGGATGACGTTCGACTTCCCGAGAATCTGGTGCCAGAGCGTCCCGGTGTACGTCCAGTAACAATCGATTTCGTCGTTCTTGAGCGCGTTGAAACACTGGGAGGTCCCGCCGAGTCCCGTCTCGTCGTTGACCGTCAGGTCGGTGTTTTCCCGGAGGGCGGCAATCGCCATGTGCCCGAGAATCTCCTGTTCCGCGAACTGCTTCGAACCGATAGTGATACTGTCGCCGCTACCGCCGCCGTCTACGATACTGGAACAGCCCGCCATGCTTGCGATACCGATTGCTCCCGCTGACTGAAGGAACGCTCTCCTACTGTTGTGCATGATTCATCCTGATGAACTGGGTCGGAGATATTTATAATTTATCCTCAGACAGTTTTTGCCGCCCGAACTGGGCGAATCCTGCGCGTCTTAGATGATGTACGCACGCGCATCCAGAAATAGCAGCTAAGCAACATGAATATCCGCTCTCGCTCCCCGTCCAGCGGATCGGAGCAGCGCCGGACGACCTCGGGAGCCGGTCTCGCGGGAGCGGGTTCGCTCACGACCGCAATTCCGTCTCTCCGAGCGACTGAGCAGCGTGCTGCTCCGTGCTCACCCATTCGGGGTTGCGCCGTCGTCCTTCGCAGGTTGTTATGGGACGCTCCGCTGTCGTCTCGAAAACGCCTAGAACGTCTCGTGTTCCTCGTAGGCGTCGAACGCCCCGACGCCGTCTTCGAGGGCGGCCCGAACCGCGTCTTCGGACGACGCCATCTCGTGGGCGTCGTCGGCGACGTCCTCGGCGATTTCCTGGGGAACGACGACGACGCCGTCGCCGTCGCCGACGACGATGTCCCCGGGCGAGACCTGAACGCCGCCGACGACGGCATCGACTCCCCAGTCGAGCAATTCCCAGCGGAAGATACAGTCTACGGGGGTCGTGTATCGATTGAACACGGGGAAGCCGCGCTCTCGGATGACGCTCGTGTCGCGGACGCCGCCGTCGATGACGGCACCGGCCACGCCCGACGGTTGGAGTGAGGTCACCTCCAACTCACCGAGATGGGCCGAGTTCGTGTCGTTGGTGTCGTAGATCATGACGCCGTCTTTGGGGACGTCCTCGTGCATTTCGAGGAAGCGCTTGAGCACCTCGTCGGCGTTGACGCTTCGGTTCGGTCGACCGACGATGGGGAATGCGCTTCCGATCACGGTCATGCCGTCGTCGAGCGGCGTGATTTCGGGGTCGAGCGTCTGCTCTTCGTACCCGTACTCGTGCATTACGTCCGCCACCGCCGGCGTGTACAGGTCTTCGTATTTGGCGAGCAGTTCCTCGTCGACTTCTCGTTCTCTCTCTGAGGTGGATTGGTTGATCATCGGTTTGGGTTGGTATGGTGTGGTTGGTGGGTGTGGTGTTCGGATAGCGATTACAGCGTGACGACGACGTAGCCGGACTCGTTGCGAACGGGAATAGACCGGAGTTTACAGCCGTCGTCGACGAGGCAGTCACCGGTCGTAGCGTCGAACTCCCAGCCGTGCCACGGACAGCTGAGAATCTCTCCTTCTCGGCACCACTCGAGTTCGGTCGTGAGCGTGTCCCGGTCGTGTTCCGCTTCGACGGTTCCGCTCACCCTGCCTTCACAGAGCGGGCCGCCCTGGTGAGCACACCAGTTCGGGTAGGCGTACAGCTCGCCGTCGATGTTGAAGACGCCGATCTCTTTTCCATTCAGGAGCGCGATGACGCGCTCACCGTCGGTGAGTTCATCGGACCGCGCGACGACGTGCTCGTCGTCGTCGAGCGGCAGATTCTGTGCATTCTGGCTCATGAGACGTCGATGTCGAAGACTTCTGCCGAGTTTCCGTACAACACCTTGTTACGGTCTTCCTCGGAGAAGTTGCCGAGGTACTTCAGCAGCGCTTCCGTGTTGTCGATGTCGAAGTGGGGGTGGTCCGTCGCGAACATGAGCACGTCGCCACCCCACATCTCGACGAGCTGTTTCATCATGACGGGGTCGTTCGGCTCGTCGAGCGGTTGCGTGGCGAAATAGAACTGGTCGCGAACGTACTCCTCCGGCGTCTTCTCCAGCAGCGGGACCTCGCTCCGGCGCTGCTTGTACTCCCGGTTCAGACGGAAGATGAGCGAGAGCCACGCGATGCCAGCCTCCTGGAACACGAAGTCGACGTCGGGGAACTTCGCCGGTGTCCCGTTCTCGAAGAGACTCGTCAGCGTCAGGAACTGAGAGTAGACGTGTGCGAGCGCGTGGTTCGCCATGTACGTCTGTAGTTCGTGCTGGAGCGTGGGGAAGTCGAGAGCGAGCCCCGGAGCGGCCGCCCCGTGGAAGACGACGGGGAGGTCGTTGTCCTCGGCCGCACGGTAAATCGGGTCGTACTTCTCGTCGCCGAGTGGCGTCTTCGTCCCCGTCGAGTTCAGGAACACGCCGCAGATCTGGTCCTCCTTGGCGAAGCGGTCGATCTCCTCTGCGGCGGCCGACGGGTCGTGTGGGACGACCGACGCCAGGCCGTAGATGTTGTCGTGGCCGTCGAGGAAGCGCTCGACGAGCACCTTGTTTGCAGCCTCGTTGATTGCCACCGCCTTGTCCGTCTGCCGAACCATGTTGAGCTCCGGCAGCATATTGACGATGGGATAGTCGACGTGGAACTCCTTCGAAAGGATATCGTCGATGTCCTCTTTCGGCTCCGTCACCTGCATTAGCTCTGTCGGGAGCTTCCCACTCAGGTCACGGTTGTAATTGTCCGTCGGGTACATCCCATCGTACGAGGACGTCCCCGGCTGAAGGTAGTACTCGATTTCCCGCTTGTACGGGTCGTCGAGGTGTTTCAGTAGGTCCCGCTGGATTTCCTCGTTTCTGAAGGACGTGTGAACGTCCATGTCGATGACCGGCACTTCCTTGAGCTGGTCTGCGAGGGGGTTTGACCTGGCTTGCTCACTACGTTCGGCGAGTCGCTTGCTTTGGTCAGCCATACGGTTCCAATGTTGGATACAATCGTTATAAATGTTCTCCTCAGACAGCGAACCAGAGATGCCCCGAAACATTTTGTCACACGAAACGGGTTCGGTTCCGAGCGGTTAGTACGTTCCCTCGGTCCGCGTGATGTTGAGGCTGATAACGTTTGCCGCGCTTTTGACGGCTTCTGCGAGCGTTTCGCGGTAGTACTCCCCGGTGAATTTCATCGCCGGCCCGGAGACGCTGATTGCGCCGAGCGCGCGGTCGTCCTTGTCGAGAATCGGGGAGGCGACGCATCGAAGCCCCTTCTCGTACTCCTCAAGGTCCAACGCGAGTTGGCGTTCGCGAACTGTTTCGAGGCTTTCTTCGAGTTCCGCGCGGTCCGTGATGGTGTTTTGGGTGTATCTCGTCAGGCCGTGGACGTCCTCGAATTCGTCTAACACCGACTCCGGCGAAAAGGCGAGTATCGCCTTTCCGGTCGCGGAGCAGTGGAGGTCGTGGTACTCGCCGGCGGCTGTCGAAAACCGCACTTCTTGCTCGCTCTGAGTTCGGTAGAGATAGACGCCACGGGCGTGTTCTACGGTCGATAAGTTGGTCAGCTCTCCTGTTTCGTTGGCGACTTTGTCCGCTTCCGGGCGACCGAACGAGAACAGCGGCCCGCGGTTTCGTGCGACCTCCCCCAGTTTGAGGAACCGTAGCCCCAGGTAGTACCGGTCTCCGTCTTTAACGATGAATCCCTGCTGACGGAGCGTACTGAGGTGATTGTGGACCGTGCTTTTCGTGATTCCCGTCTCGTCGGCGATGTCTTGGATGCGCCCTCCGCCCAGCTCGTCCAGTCCGTTGAGGATTTCGAGCAATGTCAAATCGGAGTTGATGGGATTCTTGGCTTTGTGTGGCATATGCTAGCGTTAGTTTCGTGCGGACTTTACTGTTTCGCATCACGAAATATGACGCATCGTGTTCTGAGACACCAGTTCAAACCACGCTTGGGCGCGGTTGTGTTCGTCCTCAGACGAGCAATCTAACCGGAGACCGGTTCGGGGCTTTTGTGGATCACCCCGTCTGCCAACCGCGGCCGTTTCATATCACGAAACGCAAGGTCGCTATCCACTCTCGACACCTCCGATGAGCGCTGTCGAGCCGAAGTCGCGTGACGAGTTACTGCCGCGGTGGATAGTCGCGCGGCCACCCGCAGTAGCCGAGACACAGATTACATTAGTACTGGTGTAATCTTCTGACCGCTATTTATCTCGCGACACGTCCTGAACTGGCCGGATAACATGGCACGAGACGTTCACGGGTCGTTGCGTGATTCCTGGTGTCGGCTCGTTCGGACGAGTTTGCCGTCAACCCGGCCGCTGCGTACCATTATCTGCACTCGATCAGTGCGATTCTCACTAGCGCACCGAAATTCGCGAACATGTCCGAAATGTATCACTGTCTAGTTAAGTCAGTTTGAGAAGCGAGCAGGTCGTTGAGTTTGCTTGGGACAACGCTCGCAGACCTACTCAGCGAGCGCTTTGCAGCGGATTTAGAAGAGACTTGGGAGCGTGAGCGGACGGCGACGCGACGAGACGCGCAGCGTCTCGTTTGCCCACCAGAAATCAAAGATTTCTGGGGACGTCCCAAACTCGCAGAGCGAGTTTGTGGGCTCGAAAGACGCCTGTCGGTCAGTTTCTCGGTGGGTGTACGCGTTCTGGGGGGTCACAACACGCCGACTCGCGGTATCTCGACTGTTCTTCCTCTCAGAACAACTATCCGCGGTTCGATACGAGTACGGCACCCCACAGAGCGGGGCTCTGCTCCCACCCGTGACCCTTTGTCCGAGGCCACGAGTTAGCGCGTGGCCGAAACCGGTCTCTGTAGCGCCTTATTCGCGACTCCACCATCTCTGAGATGAATCACCAAGCGAGCTCGCCGTTCGTGGGGGGCGCGCCGATAGGTGCGGTCGGAGAACCCGATGTATTCTGTCTTCCTGCGCGTATTGGAACTCTCGACGCAGCGCTCTCATCAGCGCCTAAAATATCGATATTCGGATGAAATCAGTCCAGTAAATTACATACACAATTATGTAAGGCTTACCTGTGTGCGGCCGATGAAAATTCTCAGATAGCAAACGAGGAGTTGGCAACCGACGCCGCTAGTCGAGGGGTCGCTTTCAATTTCGCGTGAGTCGGCTAGAGGTGGTCTCGAAGGAGAACAGAATCGACGGTGACCCGTGTGCTCACGTGTACTTCACCAACCGAACAGTCCGTGGTTGAGTTCTCTCGCCGGGCAAGCGATACTTACTGACGACTCCGGGAGACGAGGTTCACCGAGTAGTGACGGTGACGAATCCGTCGAACTCAAGGATGACTCGCTGCGTGGTGTCACCGAAGATAGCCTTACCCGCCGGCGACCGTTGACGTCCGGAGAGGAAGATATGGTCGCACTCGTTTTCGACTGCCGTATCGAGTACTTCGGCGGCCTTGTCGCCGAGGGACCCGACCGCCCGGTACTCCACCTCGAAATCAGCGAGCACTTCGCGTCCGAGGTCGCGAGCGAACTTCGTCGCCCCCTCTCGCGCGTCGTCGTGTGTGTAACTCCTCGAAGCGCTCAGGAGCGTCTCCATCGTCCCGCGTCGAGCTTTGTACTCGTCTTCCGTCGTCACGTGGATGAGGACCATTTCGGCATCCATCTGTTCGGCCACCGAACCGGCCTCGCGGACGACCTTCTTCGAGGTCTCCGATGGGTCTACGACGGCTAGGACTCGTTCCATACCTCCTACACGTGGGTCTTCTTTGAAGAAACCACGGGCAGCGACTTCGCAGATTGTCTCAGGGAACGATATATTTCCCCGAACAGTACACATAATCAAGCAGTGGCACATAGTAACAATTATTAACTAACATGATTGATCGGAAGACGGATCATGACGGTGGAGTTCGTCCATAGTCCGCTACTTACGTTCGTAGCCGGGCTCATACTAGTTGTACTGTTCCTCGTCGTGTGGGACCTCCCCGCGTTCGTGGGGTTAGGACTCGCCGCGTTCTCCGTCGGCATCGTCAACTCGGTGTTCGTCTCGGACTTCGCGCTCGTCGATGCGGCGACGAGAACGGCAGCGGCGTTCGGAAACGGGATGGAAGGTATCGGCATTCCGATCCTCATGGCGGCAATCATCGGCAAGTCGATGCTCGAAAGTGGGTCCGCTCAACGTATCGTGCGGACGTTCCAATCGCTCGTCGGGAGGGAGAACTCGGAATTTGCGCTGTGGGGGAGCAGCACGGTCCTCTCGATTCCGGTGTTCTTCGACAGCGTCCTGTTCCTTTTGGCTCCGCTCGCACGCTCGATGCGTGCACGCCGCGGAAAGAACTACGCGTTGTACCTCATCGCCGTGGGCGCCGGCGGCTCTGCGGCGCACGTGTTCATTCCACCGACTCCGGGACCGCTGGCAGTCGCTAGTCAAGTGCACGCCGACCTCGCCATGACGATGGCTGTCGGCGTGGCCGTCGCGATTCCCTCGGCGACGATGTCCGGGCTCGTCTTCGGCCATTGGGCCAACGCTCGGATGGAGATTCCGCTGCGAGACTCGATGGGGACGACGACCGAAGAACTCGAAGAACGGGCACAGCAGAGCAGTAGCTCGCTTCCGGGGACGTTCGAGGCCGCGCTCCCGATAATCCTCGCGGTCGCGTTAGTGAGCTCGCTTACGATTCTCAACACGCTCGAACCGCTCTATCCGTCTCTCGCGGTCGTCAGACCAGGAATCGCATTCGTCGGAGACAAGAACGTCGCCATGACGCTTGCTGGGCTTACAGCGGCGCTCACGTACCTTCGCTGGTCTGACCTCTCGCGTTCGCTGTGGGAAGACGAGCTTACTGAGGCACTCAAGAGCGGTGGGAACATCGCTGCAATCACCGCGATGGGTGGCGCGTTCGGTGCGCTGCTCGCTGCGTCGGGAATCGGTCCGTACATCGCCGATAGCCTCCGCGGGATTGGCATCGGACTGCTGGTGACCGCGTGGCTTATCGCCGCTATCGTCCGCATCGCACAGGGGTCAGCAACGGCCGCGATGCTGACGACCGCGGGTATCATGGCACCGCTGACGAGCCAGCTCAACGTACACACCGCATACCTCGTTATGGCAATCGGCTCGGGCGGCATCATCTGTTCGTGGTACAACGACTCCGGTTTCTGGCTGATGAAGGAAATCGGCGGTCTGACGCAGATGGAGACGTTGAAAACGTGGACGGCGCTGACGACGATTATCTCGGTCACGGGAATCGCTTCGGTGCTCGTCTTCTCGACTATCGTTCCGCTCGCGTGAATTTCGGCCGTCGAAACCGAGTGTCAAACGGAAGTGATGCACGCACCGAGACCACAACCGCGTAATCTCTGGGTGTCTTTTTCCTCCGTCGCTCGGCAGTGAGCCGCTGTGGACTCCGGAGATGCACGGCGTCGGCGCGTCGTTCGTCACCAGCCACCTGCTGTACGTCGCCGGCGGCGACGCCGTGCCGTAGGTCCGGTCGGTCGCTCGGTCAGACCGAGGTGAACGTCCACCGCTGGTGTGAACCGCCGTTGTCGCTCCACTGCTGGACGTTGTCGCCGTCGGCGGTGCCCGCGTTCGCCACCTCGGCGAGCAGCCCGCTGTTCGCGTTGACGAGGCGGTACTCACCGCCGCCCGCGTCTTCGATAGTCCAGGCCTGAGTCGGGTGGGTGGTGTTGCTGTACTGCTGAATGTTGTCACCCTCTGCCGTGCCGGCGCTCGCAACCTCCAGCCAGAGGCCGCTGTTGACGTTCGTGATCGCGTAGGTGCCGTCGCCGTTCGCCGTGACGTCCCAGTCTTGACACGCGCTCCCGGTGTCGGCGTACTGGCGCACGTTGTCGCCGTCGGCCGTTCCGGCGTTGGCTACTTCGAGCAGTTTGCCGCTGTTGACGTTCGTGATCGCGTAGGTACCGTCCGAAATGGGACCGCTTTCACAGCCCGAGGGCTCGCCGGGGACGGGGGCCTCGCTGCTCGGTACGCCGTTGCAGGCGATGACCGGCCAGTCGTTGTTGTCCCACTCGATGCGGTCTTGCATCATGTAGCGCGTCTCGTCGTCGGCGGTCGCCTCCACGTGGTAGAAACACCACCAGTCGCCGTCGGGGCCCCGGAAGACGTCGTTGTGGCCCGGGCCGGTGAACTCGCTGTTGCCCTCCAGAATCGGGACGCCCTGGTGGGTCTCCGTGAGGTCCCGCAGGTCCGTGCCGTTCTGGTTGTAGTACGGTCCCGTGAACGACGTCGCGCGGCCGCATTCGAGGCGGTAGGTGCTGTCGTACCCCTCACAGCACTGCCCCGAGGAGTAAAAGAGGTACCAGTACCCGTTGTCTTGGAGCATCACCGGCCCCTCGATCATCTGACCCGCCATCTGGAACTCGGTGCCGGGGACGATATCGTCCATCGCGCCGTTCATCTGGACGGCGTAGATGCCTTCGTAACTGCCCCAAACTAGCCAGGGTTGCCCGTCGACGATTACCGTGTCCGCGTCGATGCAGTTCGTCAGGTCGAGGTCGCCGCTCTCGATGACCGGTCCCTGGTCGGTGAAGGGACCGTCGGGTGTGTCCGAGGTGGCCAGGCCGATTCCGGCGTTGTCGCTCCCCCAGACCGACAGCGAGTAGTAGAGGTGGTACTGGCCGTCGTGGTATCGGATATCCGGTGCCCAGCAGCCCGGGTCCGATTCCGTGGGGTGCCAGCCCGGCGTCTCCGTGAGCGCCGGCGCGATGTACGACCAGTTGTACATGTCCGTCGACTCCGCGATGGGGATGATGTCTTGGGGCGTCTCCGTTCCGTAGGCGTAGTAGGTCCCGTTGTCCTCGATGATCGACACGTCGCCGAAACCGATCGGCCCGACCGGGTTGTGGTAGTGCGTGGAACTCTCGTCCGCACTGGCCGTCCCGCTCAGTCCGAGGCCGCCGACGGTCGCCACCGCACCCGCGCCGAGCGATTTGAGTACTGTCCGTCTATCGATATTGTTGCTGCCATGACGTTTAGTCATGTCTCCTAGCGTACAGATGGTGGGTATATAATGCTTGTTGGTAACAATTGTGACGGCTCGGTCAGCGCCGCGGTGAGAAGACCGATTGACAGGCTGAACAGCAGACCGAATAACAGACCGAACTGCAGTTGAGAGAAGCAGCGAACGGTATCGAGTTGAACAGCCGGGGATACCGACACGACTGTTTGCTCTGCGACGCTCGGGTCGACTCCTGAATCCGGTTCGGTTCTCAGTGCCGAGTTTGCAACGTTTCCCCTGTCGTTACGGGTGGGAAAACGAGCACCGAAGACCGAGGCCCGAACGCTACTCCTGCGCGCCGGGGAGCCGTCGGTTCGCAAGCGCCATCGGGTCGTCGTCGTTGGAGTCGAACGGTCGAAGGACGACGCTGAACGTGGTCGATTCGACCGGGACCTGATACCGGTCGAGCGGGTTGGTCGGGGTTCCGCCGAGGCCGGTCACCCGATGGTCGAGGTTGAGCCCGACGGACCCGCGTTCCTCCAGTTCGTACTGGTGTTCGGCCGCCGCGAGATTCGCCCACTGTTCGAGGCTGACGTTCGCGTCCTCGTCCCCGAACGTCCCGAGGAGAGACACCTCACCGTCTGAGAGCGTCGCCCACCGCGTCTGTGCCTTGTTCCCGTTGTCGGTCGGAGGGAGGTAGGGGACGTACTGTTCGTCGACGGACCCCTCGTAGCGGCCGATTGGAACACCCCACTTGCGGTCGGGATAGGTCTCCAGTTCGCCGCGACCGTACCACTCGAAGTCACCGAATCGCTCCGGGAGTTCGAGTTGGACGCCGACCTTCGGAAGCCAACCGCTGACCGTGTCGCGGAGTCCCTCGTTGGGATGGGCTTCGACGTCGAGAGCGACATCGCCGCTCCCGTAGACTCGGTAGTGGTAGTTGGTGGCGAAGCCCGGACCGTTCGCGTCTTCGACGCTGTTGAACTCGTCGAGCGGCAACCACGCCACAGCGCCGTCGAGCGGCGTGTCCGTCGCGAGCGCCCCGAGTTCGTCTTCGGAGAGCGCACGGTCGTAGATGCGTACCTCGTCTAGTGCGGTTCCGTCCGCGACGCTCGAACCGACCTGCGTCGGCGCGTCGATGTGTTGCAGCGTCCCTTCGTAGGTACCGCTTCCGAGGGGTTCTCCGTCGACGAACAGCGTCATCTCGCTGCCGTCCCAGACGCCGGCGACGTGGTGCCAACCCTCGGTCCAGTCGTCCGGAACCGGTCCGTCGGCGACGTGCCAGCCGTCGGCGTTGAACACGAACTCCAGATACCCGTCACGACCGCTCTCGCGGCGCTTGAGCAGATACTGCCGTCCGCCCTTGGAGACGTAGACCTGCGCTGCGCCGCCGTCCTGTGGCTCGCCGGGGTGGACCCAGAACTCGATTGTGAGTCCCGCGTCGGTGATGTCGAGGCTCTCGGACTGCCCGAGCGAGAGCGTGCTGTCGTTCGTGAACTCGACGGCCTGCCCGTCGGCCCCCTCGACGACTTCGGCTTCACCCGCGAGGACGCCGTCGTTGTCGTGTTCGGAGTGGTCCGGCGTCTCCAGCCGACTGGCCGGTTCGGCCCCCTCGGCGAAGCCCTCGACTGCGACCTCGACGAGCGACTCGTCGCGGCGCTCGACGTCGACCGACTTGACGGAGTGCGTCAGTTCGTCGAGACCCGCCTCGTACCACGAGAGCGCGGGGGCGCTTCCCCACTGTTGAATCTCGTTCATGATCGGGGCGCGCCACGAATTGAACAGCGGGCCACGTTCGAGTAGTTCGGCTCCCTCGTACGCCATCGAAGACAGCGTTCCCGTGTCGTCGGCAACGACGTACTCGAAGCCGTCACCGGAGATGGTGACATCGCCGGCTTCATCGACCGACAGCGGTCCCATCGAATCGAGTGACGCGGACTCCGGTTCGGGCGCGTCGACGGGAACTTCTAACTGTTCGAACGCGACTTCGTGACCAGCATCGGCGTACACGGTGCTTTCCGCGAGTGTGAATCGCACCGTTAGTCGGCACTCGACGCCCGCCCCGGGATTCGACGGCGCTTCGACGGGGAGGCTGACGCGGCGGGTCTCTCCCGGACTGATGTCGACATCGAAGCCACCGGAGCGGAGCGTTTCGCCGTCGGCGGTCAGTTCCCATCGCCCCTCGACGGCGTCGAGGGACGTGAAGTTATATCGGTTCGAGATGTAAATCTCGCCCGCCGCAACGTCGGCGTCGGCGACACCAACCGGCTGATGGCTGTGCTTGAGTTGCCACAGTTCGGGCTGTGGGTCTCGGTCGGACCAGACCAATCCGTTGAGACAGAACGCCCCGTCGGGGCCGTCGCTGTGGTAGAACTGGAACGGCTCGCCGTCCGCCGTGGTGTCGTTCAGGTCCTGGTTGACCCAGTCCCAGACGAACCCGCCGACGAGACTCTTGTCTCGCAGCAGGTCGGCGAAGTCGTACGCAACGAGAGCGCCGTCCGTTCGCTCGCCGTCGGCATCGCTCGTCTCCTCGGGGTTCACAGCGCGGTCGTAGATGCCGACGCTGTCGACCGTGAAGTTGGCATCGCCACCGACTCGGACCGGCTCCGAACCAGCAGAAAGTCCCGAGACGGAGTGATTCGCTGTGCCTGCGCGCTCGCCGTCGACGTAAATCGCGAGCGCGTTCGAGTCGGCGACGCCGACGATAGTCGTCCAGTCGTCGAGACTGCCGTCGGAAATTGGGGCTGTGACCGTGCCCTCACCGCCGCCGACCGAGAATTCGATCTCACCGCCCGAAAGCGTCAGCGCGTACCTACCTTCGTCGACGACGATGGGTGCGTCATCCCTGCTAGTTCCCTCATCGACGGAAACCGTCGCGCCGACCGTGAACTCACCGTCGTGTTCGAGTTCGGGGGTCCGTCGGATTTCAATCGCGTCGCCCGCGCCGAGTTCGACCGCCCCGTCGGTGTTCCCACCCGGTGCCGCGTCCGGCCCGGGAACGACATCCGGCGACCCGACGAGCACACCGGGGATGTCGGAGCCTGCCCGGTCGGTCGCTTCCCGTACTGGCGGCTTGATATACTCGTTCCACATCTCGTGGACGAGTCCCAGGCTGTTGCCCATCGCGTGATTGTACTCGCCCATCACGACGGGACGGAGTCCGTCACCGATGTACGACCCGTCGCCGACCGACAGCAACGTCCCGATGTCGGCGTACCGCGGCCCGAGCATGTCGCTGTACTCGACGTTCCAGCCGCCGCCGTTCGGTTGGTGATAGAGCAAGCGGTCGGACGCTAACCCCTCCGCAGTTCCATCAAATGACTCGACGGTTTCGACCCCGCTGACGTCGGCGGTATCCTCGGGGATGTACTCGTCAGAGTCGGCCGCTAGCGACGCCATTTCGAGGTGCTCGGAACCAGTCCCGGCCTCGTTGCCGGTCGACCAACTGAAAATCGAGGCGTGATTTCGGTCTCGAAGCACCATTCGGCGGAACTGCGCGACCGCCTGGTCGTGGTAGACTTCGGTGTTCGCGAGCAGTCCCTCCCACCAGTGGGTCTCGACGCAGACTTCGTCCTGCAGGTAGAGGCCGTACTCGTCCGCGAGTCGGTACAGCGACGGGTCGTTCGGGTAGTGAGAGGTCCGGACCGCGTTGATGTTGAACCGCCGCATCGTCTCGATATCTTCCCGAACGCGCTCGATTGGCACGGTCCGCCCGAAGTCGGGGTCGGTCTCGTGGCGATTCACGCCCTGAATATCGACCGACTCACCGTTGACCAGAACCTCGGCACCGTGTCGTCCGCGGGTCGTCTCGTAGGTCCGGAAGCCGACTTTCTCCAGCATCGCCTCCGTCGGTTCGCTGCCGACGGGTGCGAGCTCCAGCGCGAGCTGATAGAGGTTCGGATGCTCGGCCGACCACTTCGCGGGGTCCGTCACGTCGGCATCGAGCGTGACTACCGCACCGTCTTCGTCCACAGTCGCGGTCGACGAGAGAGTCGTGACCTTGCGCCCGCGCGGCGGCCCGCGGCCGCGACCGGTGTTGTCCGGTGGGCCGCGTCCCTGAGGTTCCTTGCGGCCCTTCTGCTTCCCGTTGTCTCGACCTGCCGCGTTCGTCCCGTTCTCACGCGGCGGTCCGCGGCCCGGTTTCGTGCGGGAGGTCTCGTAGAGGTACGCGCGCACCTCGTACTCTCCCGCGGGCGCATCGCCGTAGTTCGCGATTTCGGCGTCGATACGAAGTTCGCCGTCCTCGTAGTCGTCGTCGAGGTCGGTGTGCGCGTAGAAATCCCTGAGGTGAACCGTCGGCGTCGCGAACAAGTAGACGCTTCGGAAGATGCCGGCGTACCGGAACATGTCGATCGTCTCCAGCGCCTCGCTGTCGGACCAGTGATACACCTGCACTGTGACCTGGTGGTCTCCGCCGGCCTCGACGTGGTCGCTGATGTCGAACTCGGCGGGCGTCATCGACCCCGTCCGGAAGCCGACGTACTCGCCGTCGACCCACACGAAGAAGGCCTGCTTGACGCCTTCGAAGTGGAGGAACGTCTCGCGGCCGTCCCACGCCTCTGGCACTGCGAACGACCGTCGGTACGTGCCGACGGGGTTGAGGCCGTCGTCGTTGATGCCCGGAACGTCGACGGTGCCGTTCCCGTCGGGCACTAAATCGCCATCTTGATTCGGCTCGTAGGCTTCCCACGTGATGGCATTGTTCGCGTAAATTCGCTGACCGTAGCCCTGCGTCTGCCAAACACCGGGAACGTCTATCGAACCCCACTCGTCGCTCGCAAGGCTGGCGTACGAGTCGGGAAGGTCGGAAGGCTTCTCGTGGAACGCGAACTGCCACTCTCCGTTGAGTAGTTGGACGTACTCCGACTCCGCGAATCGCGATTCGAGTTCGGTAAACGGTTCGTCCGCCGTTCGGGCCGCGTGCACGGACCCGTAGGAACGGCGGTCGTAACGTGCGTCGGCTCGACGTTCTCGGCAACCGTCTCGGGGTCTTCGAGGTACGCCGCGAGATTCGAAATCCGACCCGGGGCGCTTGGCACGTCCATCGCTGCTACGGCACCGGATTGCGAACTTGCTCCCATGGCGACTGCGGCCATTCCGGTCGCCTGCAAGAACTTCCGTCGCGTCGGAGTGAGCCGACTATCGGATGATTGTTCGATACCTGTCTTCCGCCGATTTGAGTGTGTCATGGTGTTTCGATGTGCGGTAGGAGGTCTAGGACGCTCGTCAACCCCTTCCTGACGCGCAGTTGAGGAACTACGACCGTCAAACTATAATCATATACAATTAACTTAATTCTAATGGCAGTATCACATAGAACCAATAGAACATGTGCCGAGTATTATATGGTTGGTGACTGCTTGTCACTCTCCTGCCGAGTAGGCCCGTAATTACACCGTGTTTGATACCTGCTATTTTGGTCGCTCTCGTCTCGTGCCATGATGTGGTCTTTCTGCGTCTGTCGTTCGAGAAGCTGATTCCACGGTCGTGTTCAACCGAAGCCGGAAGCAACGAACCAGGCAATAACAGCAAAAAGCATTATGTATGTGTGACTATACTTTGGCAGTTGCATGCCAGAAGATGACAGTGGCTTGAACAGGCGGAACGTCTTGAAAAGCATCGGAATCGGCGCTCTCGGTTCGACTCTTGCAGTGGCGGGGAGCGGGTCAGTCTCTGCGACGACGGACGATTCGACACACTATCACAACGCGCTGTACGGTCCTCACTTCCCCGACCCCACGATTCATCGGGCGGGAGACGGAACCTGGTGGGCCTACGGAACGAACATGAATCGGAACAACGACTCCGACGAGTTGCTCATCCCGATTCTGCGCTCTGACAACCTCCACGAGTGGACTTACGTCGGGGAAGCCTTCGACTCCCGTCCGGGCTGGACGTACGGTCCATCTGGCACCGGACATCCACTACTACGACGGAGAGTGGGTGATGTTCTACTCGCTTTCACCCCGCCCGTGGGAGAGCGGTGAGTTCGGTATCGGCCTCGCAAAGTCCGACACGCCGGACGGTCCCTTCACTGACTACGGCCAGATCATCGGCGACAACGACCACGCCGGTGGCGGGTCCATCGACGGATACTTCGTCAACTACAACGGCACGCCGTATCTGTTCTGGGGGAGTTTCCAGGGAATCTATCTGATGGAACTCACCTCGGACCTCCAGGACTGGAAGCCAGAAACGCTCCAACAGGTCGCCGGTGACGCCTACGAGGGGGCGACAGTCTTCTACCGCAACGGCTACTGGTACCTGTTTGTCGCAACCGGGACCTGCTGTAACGGCTACAGCAGCACCTACGAGGTCGAGGTCGGCCGGTCGACGAACTTCTTCGGGCCGTACACCGACGTGTCGGGCACGGACATGATGAACTACAACAGCGACAACGCCGGCATCGCGCAACTCACCTCGAACGGTCGGTTCGTCGCGCCCGCCCACGGAGACATCACCACGGACGACAACGGGCAGGACTGGTTCGTGTATCACGCCTACGACCGTACTGGTCCGGAGTACGTAGACGGCGTTCCGGCCCGGCAGTTCTTCATCGACCGCGTCGAGTGGACGGACAACGATTGGCCCGTCATCGCCGGGGATAAGACGCCCAGTCTCCAGTCGGTCGAACCGAACACCAACGACAGCGGCATCCTCGCCGACGGGATTTACGAGATTCAGAACGTCAACAGCGGGAAGGTGATGGAGGTCGCAGATGCCAGTACGAGCGACGGGGCGAACGTCCGGCAGTGGGCCGCAAACGACTGCACCTGCCAGCGATGGTGGGTCGAGTACATCGGTGGCGGCGAGTACCGCATCGTCAACGAGAACAGCAACCGCGCACTCGACGTCCCGGACGGGACGACCACGGACGGTGCGAGTCTCCAACAGTGGCCGTGGTTCACCGGTGCCGCCCAGAAGTGGAACATCATCGACAACGGTGACGGGACCTACCGCATCGAAAGCGTCGCGACCGGTGACGTGGCCGAGGTGTACAACGCCGGGACCGCTGACGGAGACGACGTGGTCCAGTGGCCGTGGAACGGCGGGGACCAACAGCGATGGAACTTCAACTTCATCGGCGGCGTCCAACCGCTCTGGGACGGTCGCCCGTGGTGATCGGCACCGCTGCATCACAACGACGCTGAGCTAGCACGCAGCTTCTGACCCCGCGTTGCAACGACAGTCGCTGGGGTATATGGCTCGCAGTTCGGCATCTCGTTGTTGCAACGACGCACACCTCTCTCTGTTCGCACGTGAAATCCGCTTCGTCCTCTAGACTGGCGCTCGGGTGTGCCTACCGCCTCTACAACGCACCAATGAGTAGCGATTATTCGGGTTCTCCGACAATCACGGAGAAGTCCTTAGAGTAGACCTGCCTTTGAGTCGGTATCGCTCGTACTATCCTGTACTGCTCGACAAACCCGGACAGACGACGTCTATCCCCCGAACCCGTGGTGGTCAACCAATCCCAAATTTTGTATAGCGATATGCAGTTCATTTGTCTATCACCGATCTCCCCGCCCTGATTACTAATCCTCGTTGTCTACTACGGACAACGACACTAGTACAATATTCAGATATAGTTCACAATCGCTGATTGTCTCGAAAATCACGTATTCAGATTCGGATTGGTCGACAGCGGGTCGCTTTGGGTGCTTCGGCCCCCGGTTGTGGACCGAACGAGCAACTCGCAGATGAGATATCGAACTTGGTCGATGAGTTGTTTCCTGGTACGCGCCAGTTCAGTACTGCAATTTCCGTCGAAATGTACGTCGCCAGCAGAACGTTAGTTCTGGAAATAGATCGCTTTGGCCCTCACGAACCGGTTTTGCGGTGGTTTGGTGTGGCCTCGACCTCCCTTCACGCGTTTTTCGTCTCGTACTATAATCCGACAGTCGCGGAGCTCATAAACCGTATAGAGCGATATCTATCTGCTTCGTCTGAGGATTTTCAGACCCAGCGTAACGGCCCAAGAGGTGATCAAAGTGGAGGGCCGTCGTCCGAGAGGCCAGCGAGCCGCTCCAAGTGTGTACCGTCGTTTCGAGAACTTCGAGGAGTACCGAGCGATAGAGCGGCGGGCAAAGTGGTATGCTTGTTCCACGAACCGGAGTAACCGCGACTTTGGGAGGGCTTGCATCCGGTCAGACTACCGGACGAACCTGTAACTTCCTGAGGATTTCAACAGAGCCACCTTGTGCTATTTACAAGAAACCACTCGCCCTTCTTTAGGATCAGGTACCTTCCAAGCGTTGTTCTCTGCCCGTAACACTTTATCAGCCATCAAATAGTAGCTGACCGACCAGGCGTAGTCTCCCGTTGCGTTCCTACTATCGAATGTTCGTATTCTAACCTCACTGATCTGGACTACGTATCCCTGCTCAGTCTTTTTTAGAGTGGTATTGGAATAGTCCACTTCTAATTTATCAATGTTCTCTGAATAATATCTATTCCAGGTGAGATTTTCTTCGAATTGGTGGACAAAATCTGTAGCTTCCTGAGGTGAGATTTTCTTCGAATTGGTGGACAAAATCTGTAGCTTCCTGAGGAGAGAGTTCCTCGTTATAGGTTGGGGGTTCTTTTTCGTGGGACAGTTCTGGGTGAGCAGTAGGTAAATCAGTCTCACAGTAGGTGCTGGCCTCTGTAGTCGGTTGACTAGGGTCTACGGTACCTATACATCCAGCAGAAAGGGTAAGAACAATTAAAATTAGTGTTGGATATTTTGAGTCCATCTAATCCACCTTAATGACAACAGTAAATAAAATCTTTGTAGAAATACTAATTTACTAACCATTATAATGATGAGATGATGTCAGACGGAAGATATGGAATAAACAGCTCTGTTGAAATCCTCTTTCCGTCTTGCGATTTGTTGAGAGACTAGTTTTCACTGTGACCCACGGAAACTAGCCAGAAAGAGCACTCTCTCCAATGTCAACGCTGAAGCATTTCAACAGAGCCAATAAAATAAAAATGTGGATAACACGGGTAGCTGTGTAATGTGTGATTCGTTCTCACTCACTCTCGCGTCCCGAAATCGAAGTCTCTGACCGCTCAAAAAGCGTCGAACGTTTCGGACTGCAAGCGACGGTAGCCCGAGAATACAGCACAGCGATAGCTAAACCCGGCACGAAACTGACGAACGAATCGATATCCGACTCGTAGCACAACTGCTTTCCACGACGAAAGTGAACACCACCAGTATGCGAACTGGTGTCATCATCGCCGGCGGGTACTCGACGCGATTCGGTGAGGAGGACAAAGCAGTCGCTTCGCTGGCTGGAACGCCTCTCATCCGCCGCGTCGCCGACCGGATGTCGGGTGTCATCGACAGCCTCGTCGTCAACTGCCGACCGGAGCAGACTGCTGCGCTCCGAACCGCGCTCGACGGCTACGAACATCCGATAACGATTGCGGAGGACGCGGACTGCGACGAGGGCCCGATGTCGGGAATTATGACGGGTCTGCGGGCCGTGGAGACGGAGTACGCGTTCGTTGCCGCCTGCGATATGCCTTTCTCGAACCCGCGCTCATCGAGAGACTGTTCGAGCGGGCGGGCGGTCACGATGCCGCCGTGCCGCGGGTCGGTGACGGTTGGTTCCAGCCGACGCACGCGGTGTACCGGGCCTCGGCGATGGCTGACGCTTGCGAAACCGCGCTGGCTGAAGGGAGCCACAAAATCATCGACCCGCTGTTCACGCTCGACTACGTCGTCCTCGGGGAGGACGAGGTGTGCGAGTACGCGAGTCTCGACACTTTCGAGAACATCAACACCCCCGACGAGTTCGCTCGCGCGGCGGAACAGTTGCGCTAGCGCTCTACGACCGACACGACGGGTTCGGACGCCGTCAACTGCGTCAGTACGACGTGCGGGACGTCCGACCGAGCAAGGATGTCCGACGAAATATCCCGTGCGACAGCCTCGTGGGCCGCGTCATCGACCTTGTTCAGTACGGGAACGACCGTCGCACCGTCGGGGACGTCCGCGCGGCCGCCGCGCTCGCTGGTGAGCACGGTTGCGACGTCCTCCGGGCGAATCGTGTCGCCGAGTTCGAGGTCGGTGAGAGCGGCAACCCGCTCTGGGCGGTGGACGCACGCATCGGTAAGTGGCTCACCGACCGCGTGGACGCTCGCGATGGGGAGGACGGTGTCGGCGGTCGCCGGGAGTTGTGGTTCGCGGTCACCCGGGGCCTTGAACTCGCGCATCCGCGCGCCATCGGCCTTCACCAGCACGGTGTCGGCGACGTTTGAATCCCCGATAGCGTCGACCACGTCGCGGTCGTACCCGCGGTAGCGGTCGTCGCCGTCACGGTCGGGGACGACGCCAACCGGCCAGTCAGTCGCCTTTTCGAGCGCGGCGACCGGCGTGTCGGTGACGACCACGTCAGCGACGTGCTGGTCGAAGATGGGGATGCGGACCGTCGCCGTCACGACAGCGCGGTCGAGCCGACGCGCCAGCGCGTACAGCGTGGACTTTTTCCCGCCCGCGCCGACGACGCAGACCACGCCGCGTCGAGCGCAGAGCGCATCAGCGAGCGTCATGTTCGTTCTCCGGGGTGTGCGCGGTTCGTCGTCCAGCCGTTCGTGCAGTGTTCAAGCATCGAGGATGTCAAAGTCATCGGTGAGTTCGGTAAGGCCGAGGCGGTCGATAGTCTGGGTCGTCGGCACGCCGTCGTCGTTCCAGCCGCGGCGGCGATAGTACGCGTCGAGCATCGAGTCGAAGTCGTCGCGGTCGACGGTCGCACCGGCTCGGGGCCCCGTCTCAAGCGGCTCTTGGAGTGCGGCCGGGAGCGAGTCGTCCTCGCGCGAGATGCCTTCGCGGACGTTGAACAGCCGCGTCACGTTCCAAATCCGCTCGCCGATTGTGGCGAGTCCGCCGACGGTTTCGAGGCCGACCGACTCGAGCCACTCCCGACCGAGGTCGGCGAGCGCGTCGCCGAAAAAGTCATCGGCGATGAGGCTCCAGAGCATCGACCGCCGGTTCTGTTCGCGGATGACCTCCGCCGCGGTCCGGTCGGCCCCCCAGTCTCCGTCGAACGCCTCGCGTTCGATGGGTCGCGCCCGTCGATGGCACGCCCCCCGGTCGCTGGTCGCGTACGCGAGTGCCATGCTCTGCGCGCCGCGCGGGTCGTAGGCCGGTAGCTCCATCGACTTCACCGTGGGGATGAGGGCTCGGCCGCCGAACCGCGTTGCCGCCGCTTCGACCCCCTCCGCGAGCGCGTCGCCGAGGTCCGATTCGCGTTCCGCAATTTCCGCTAAGAGGGCCCGCGCGCCGTCGGGCTCACCGAACGAGAGCGAGCGGTCGAGTACGTCGGCTGCGTTGGCCTTGACCGTCCACGCGACCGCACTCCCGGCGCTAATGAGGTCCATCCCGAGGCGGTCGCAGGTCTGTCCCAATACAGCGACGGCGTCGAAGTCGTCGATGTCGAGTCCGGCTCCGAGCGTCATCGCGGTGGCACCGCGTGGGACGTGGTCGCCTTCCTCCGTAGCCACGCGATACCCGCCCGGAGTCTCCGTGTCGGCGTGTTCGCGGCCGACGGCCCGGTCTTCGACTGTCGCGATACCTAACTCGTCCGCCGCTTCGAACTGTCCGTCGCTCCAGCCTCGCGTCGAAAGTGCGCCGATTTCGTTCGCGAAATCGATCGTCTCGACGGTTCCACTGGCCTGAAGCCACCGCCCGGTGGCGGTCTCTCGGTACTTCGCCGCGTAGGCCGCTCGCAGGTCGTCCAAACCGTCCGGAGGGTCTCCCCGCGCGACGATTGCCTTCAGCCGCTTCGAACCCATCACCGCGCCCGCTCCCCCTCGACCCGCGTGGTGGTCTCCGGCGTCGGACGCGATAGTGGCGTATGCGACCTGTCGTTCTCCCGCGGGGCCGATACACGCGACAGACGAATTCGGGAACGCCCGCGCCGTTTCGACCGTCCCGGCCCCCCACGTCTCGGCGGGTTCGATTGTAGCGTCCCCGTCTTCGATGACGAGGTGAACGGGCTCGGACGCGACACCCGTCACGAGCAGGCCCATGTGCGTCCCGAGCGCGCCGGCCAGGGTGTCGGGGAACTCGCCCCCCGCGTACGAGTCGAGAAAACACCCCGTCAACGGGGACTTCGTGATGGCGGCGTATCTCGAATCGCCCGGGAGATAGCCCGAAAGCGGGCCGAGCATGAACAGAATCGCGTTCTCCTCGCCGAGCGGGTCGACACCGGCGTCGAGTTCGCCGTAGAGATACCGGGCGCCCAACCCTTTGCCGCCGACGTATCGCCGTCGCCACTCGTCCGGAATCGGCGTGCTCTCGACCGAATCGGCGGACAAGTCAACCCACAGGAGTCGGTCAGCGATTGGAGGTGCCATCTGGTCGTTCGTCAGTACCGGCGACCAAAAAGATGTGCCGTTCTCGCGGACCGCCAAGCGAGTTCGGTGGCGCGAACGCCTCCGCCAAAGCCGTACTCCTCGGCTCGCTCGGAAGACGAGGCTTGACGCGAACCGACGGGAAACCAGACATGTAACTGAAAATATATGATGTGTTTTCACCGTTGGAGTTCGGAGAACGGCGGGTTCTGTCCCACGTGTGAGTCGACCGACCCAGTCTTCATTACGACCACTCGCGAGGCGTCACACAGCATCGACATGTCTACAACGGAAATACCGATCACGGTCGTTAGCGGGCCACTCGGAGCGGGTAAAACGACGTTGGTCAACCGACTCCTGAACGACCCCGGTGACAGGGAGATAGCCGTCGTCGTCAACGACATGGGCGAACTGAACGTCGACGCGGAGTTAGTTGCGTCCGAGTCGGACGACGGGGTCATCGACCTCTCGAACGGGTGTATCTGCTGTCGGCTACAGGACGACCTCGTGACCGAGGTGACGCGGCTGGCGGAGAACCGCTCGTTCGACTACCTTCTCATCGAAGCCTCGGGAATCAGCGAACCGCTCCCGATTGCACGGACACTGGCGAGCGAGTCGAACGAGGGCGGTCTGCCGGAACAACTCCGGTTGGACACCACGGTCTCGGTCATCGACGCCTACGGGTTTTGGAAGGCGTTCGACCCGGCGGAGTCGCTTCCGGACGCCGCCCCCGACCCGGAGCGTCCGCTGACGGAGGTACTCGTCGAGCAGGTCGAGTTCTGTGACGTGCTGTTGCTGAACAAGTGCGATATGGTCCCCGACGATGCGTTGGACGCCGTCGAGGCGGAGATTCGAGAACTCCAGCCGCGTGCGAGCCTCCACCGGACGACGTACAGCGAAGTCGCCCCGGACCGGGTTCTCGATACGGGGCGCTTCGATTTCGAGGCGGCGAAGCGCCACCAGGGGTGGAAGCAGGCCCTCGCGGGCGACGGGACCGAGGCGGACCACGCCCACGACCACGACACCGACCACGACCATACCCACGACGAGGGCGTCTCGGCAGCGACGGCCCACGGCGTCGAGTCCTTCGTCTACCGTCGAGACCGTCCGTTCCATCCGCAGCGTCTCGACGCGTGGCTCGACGACTGGCGGGGGAACGTCGTCCGCGCGAAGGGGTTCGCGTGGGTCGCGAGTCGTCCCGAGGCGGTCCTCGGCGTGAGTCAGGCGGGACCGTCGGTGCAGGCCGGTCCCATCGGTCGATGGGGAGATGATGACCCCGAGACGCGACTCGTGTTCATCGGCCGCGACCTCGACGAGGACGCAGTGACCCGAGAACTCGACGAGTGTCTGGCGACGACGGACGAGCGAGGGGCGGCGTATCCCGACGACCCGTTTCCCCGTGAGTCCGCCTGATACATAGTGCGAGCGCATACCCGCGTCTTCAGGCGCGGGTCAAGCGGACAATAGCGTACACAACCACCGACGGTAGTACGGCTGGATTTCCCACCGTGTAAGGTGGTTTTAAGACACACGCTACGTATAGTGTGTAGTACGGATGAAGACCACACGGCACGCAACGTACAACCTCAACTACCACATAGTGTGGATACCGAAGTCTCGCAGAACCGACGGTTCTGCGGACATCGCGGAACAGGGTTCCGCTCAGTACCGTCGGTCGGTACTCGTCGGTGACGTTGCAACCCGTGTGCGAGACATCCTCCACGAAATCGCTGACGAGAAGGGGTTGGAGATTATCGACCTCACTGTCCAACCCGACCACATCCACCTGTTCGTCAGTAGCCCGCCGAAGCACGCTCCGTCACTTCTCGCCAACTGGTTCAAAGGCATCAGTTCGCGGAAGTACAACCACCGACACGCCGACCACGACAGTGAGAAAATCAAGTGGGTGCGAGGCTACTACGCGGGGACAGCAGGACACGTTTCGAGTGAGACTGTCGAGAAGTACATCCAGCGTCACGAGGAGGACGAACAGTGACCGAACTCACCGAGACGCTGGAACTGAAGCTTGTGGAACCGAACACCCACAAGCATCGGAAACTCTGTGAGACGGAACAGGCGTACCAAGACGCCCTTGAATCCGCGTTCAACGCTAACTGCACCACACAGTCGGCGGCGAACGACGTGGTAGTCAACTACGACCTGAGCGGCTACGCCAAGAACGCGCTCAAGAAGTACGTCCCACAACTCTGTGGCGGAAGCGACGCCAAAGAGCTTCACGACGACCACCCCGTTCGGTTCACGAACGAAGGCCCGAAGCTCGACCACAAGCCACAGAACGCTATCGAGTGGTACGTCAAAATCCCGCACCACGACGACTACAACCTCTGGTTGCCCGCGCAACCGAATCCCGAACAGCGAGAGTGGTTGGAAGCGTTGCACGCAGGAGACGCAAAGATGGGCGAATGTCGGTTGTTCGACCGTGACGGCGAGTGGTACTTTCACATCGTCGCCACGCGGGACGTGGAGGAACGAGAGACCAGTTCGGCGGAAACGCCGATTGGGGTAGACATCGGGGAAGCCTCTTTGTTAACGGTGTGTCACCGTGACGAGCGCGGCTCCCCGACTGCACCCAACCTCTGGAACGACGAAGGCAAGCGAGTACGGCAACTCCGTGAGACGTACTTCACGGCGACTCGACGCCTTCAAAAACGCGGAAGCGAACGTATCGCTGAATCCTACGGCGACGAGTTGTGGCGACACATCGACCACATCCTTCACACGGTCACGTCGGAGGTCGTCTCCTACGCCGACCGATTCGAGAATCCCGTGTTGGTTCTGGAAGACTTGACGCACATCCGTGAGAACATGGACTACGGCGCGTTCATGAATCGACGGCTTCACGGATGGGGCTTCGCCAAGATGCACGCTCAGATTCGCTACAAGGCGTCTGAGAAAGGGATTCGTGTGGAGACAGTGAATCCCGCGTACACCTCGAAAACGTGCCACTGTTGCGGAGAGACGGGCTACCGTCCGAAGCAGGCGACGTTCAAGTGTTCCAACTCGGCGTGTTGGGTTTCGGAGTACCAAGCAGACGTTAACGCCGCGCTCAATATTGCAGACCGCTACCTCAGTGGAGAGAGTCATCCAAGAGAACACACGGCTGGCGATGACTCGGCTGAGGAAGGGGGACGTTTGACCGTCCCACAAGACAGCCAAGCCGATGCTGACACCCAGCAAGAGACGCTTGGAACGTATGCGTCTTGAAACCTTAGGGCCGCACTCGGCCTGAAATCCCATGGTGGGATTCCCGCGTTGACGAGACGCTCTGCGTCTCGTTCGCACACCAGAACGCTGTGCGTTCTGGGGACGACTTTAGGCGCGGGAGGAGGTCAATAGGCCGCGCCGAAGTCGACCTCGTCTCGGAGTTCGTCCCACGACTCGTGGAAGCCATAGGTCGACTCCGACTCACCGCTGATCACCGTCTGATACACCTCGTCGTACTCCAACAACTGCGTCCAACCGTCGTGGTACCGGTAACTGCAGTACTGACACATAGAACGCGATACCGGACAAACCGGCAAAGGAGTATCGGTGGGAACCGAGTTGGGAGGCTCCGCTACTCCTACTCCTAGGGTTCCAGCAGGACCTTGGTGACGCCCTCTTCGCGGTTGTCGAACTTCTCGTACATCTCGGGTGCGTCTTCGAGGCCGACGCGGTGGGAGACGACCCAACTCGGGTCGGCGCGTCCCTCGATGATCATGTCGCGGAGTTTTCGGTTGTACTCCTTGACGTTACACTGGCCGGTGCCGAGGGCCTGACCCTTCTCGAAGAGGAGACCGAAGTCGATACCGAGGCGACCCTGCGCGGCCATTTCGTCGGGAGCGCCGGGGTCGTCGGGCACGTAGAGACCGGGGATGCCGAGTTCGCCGGTCGGTCGGACCGTCCGAATGAGGTTGTTGATGACGACGGCCGGGTTCTCCCGGGCGGGGTCGTACGCGGAGTCGGCTTCCTTGTCCGGGTCGATGGCCTGGTAGCCGACCGCGTCGACGCCCTTGTCGACGCCACCGCCGTGAATCTCTTTGATCTGTTCGACGGGGTCGCCCTCCTCGAAGTTGATGGGTGTGGCGTCACAGTGTTCTTCGGCGAGCGCGAGGCGACTGGGAACGCGGTCGACGACGTAAATCTCGGCCGCGCCCTTGAGCTTGGCGCTGTAGGCGGCCATCAGGCCGACCGGACCGGCGCCGTAGATAGCGACGGAGTCGCCGGATTCGAGGTTGGCGAGCTCCGTGCCGTGCCACCCCGTCGGGAAGATGTCCGCGAGCAGCGCGAACGAGTCCTCGTGCTCTCGCCCGTCCGGTAGCTTGAGCGCGTTGAAGTCAGCGTACGGAATGCGGAGCTTCTCGGCCTGCCCCCCCTGATAGGGACCCATGGCGACGTAGCCGTACGCTCCCCCGGCGAAGCCGGGTTGACGTTCGTACAGAAGCCGGTGTAGCCGTTCTCACAGTTCTCACAGAAACCACAGGCGACGTTGAACGGCGCGACGACGCGGTCGCCGACTTCGAGACCGCTGACGGCATCGCCGACTTCTTCGACGATACCCATATTCTCGTGGCCGAACACGATTCCCGGTTCCGCGGCCGTCCGTCCCTCGTACATGTGCAGGTCGGACCCGCAGATACAGGTCGTCGTGATGTCGATGACGACGTCGTTCGGGTGTTGAATCTGGGGCTCTTCGACCGCTTCGACTGCGACCTCTCGTTCGCCTTTGTAGACGACTGCGTCCATAGACATTGTGTGAACTCCACTCAACCTCTGCGAACGGTCACCATTTATAGCTCGGGTAGACTTCGTTTTCATGAAGTCTGACACGTCACGGTTGAGTAGGGTGGTGTAGCGCATTCTCAAACTACTAGATAACTTATTGTTTGTGTTTTTCTCATGGCGTACTCGTCCAGAGAACACACCCGCGACGACCCGGTTCCGAATCGCAGTCGACGGCCCCGGTCACGCTCGGCGCTCCCTTCCGGACCGACCGTTGATGCACCGTCTCCCTGCCACCTGTAACGGTAGTCGTCAACTCGCGTGTGCGCCGAGACATCCCACAAGCACTCCGGTTTCTTACATGACGTGTGCGGCTTCAGTCCCCGAACTGGATTTAATACGGACCGTCCGCAACGGCCGGCCATGAAGCGCACGATTAGCACTTCGGATGCCCCGGCGGCTGTTGGCGCGTACAGTCAAGCGACGACGAACGGCGAGCTACTCCTCACCGCGGGACAGCTCCCGCTCACGCCCGACGGTGAGCTACTCGACGACGCCTCGGTCGGCGACCAGACGAAGCAGTGTCTCGAAAACGTGGCGGCGATTCTCGCCGCCGAGGACGCGTCCTTAGGCGACGTGCTCAAAACGACCGTCTTCCTCGACGATATCGACGATTTCGAGGAGTTCAACGAGGTTTACGGCGAGTTCTTCGACGAAGATCCGCCGGCGCGGAGCGCGGTTGAGGTCGGAAACGTGCCGAAAGGAGCCGCGATAGAAATCGAAGCAGTCGCGGTGACCGAGTAGACGAAACGCCGCTGATCTCTGAAGGGCGCTCGACGATTCCGACGCGCCCGGCATTTTTCGAGCCGACTCGTCCCGACAAGCATGTGTTTCCGAGCAGTCGGCTCCACAGCCGGCGGCTACTCCAATCGCATGTTCTCGGCTCGCTCGGCCGCGAGGTCGGTAATCTCCTCGATGTCGCTCTCGGAGCGGTCCGCGAGGACGCGAACCAACATCCCGAGTTGGACCGCCGCCGTCTCGCGTAACTCCGACGCCTCTTCGGTGTCGTTGGCGAAGTAGTACTCCTGTCGACCGTCGTCGTGGACGAGTCCGGTGTACACGGACTGGACGTCGTCTTCGCGAGTCGCGTCGGCCGCCTTCTCTCGCACGTCGTCGAACCGTGGGTTGGTCATCATCACGGTAGACGACGCGTCGCCGCCTTAGCTTTTTGCTCCGCTCACTGTCCCGTCTGGGGCAGTCACCTGTCTCCCCGCCCACTCGCGCTCGTGCCGATTTCGAGTTCGATTTCCCGGACACGTCGAAGTCGCACTCCGACGCGAGTTGGTTGGGATGATTTTTTAAGCCCGCCGTGTCTCTTCAACTGTGAGAATGAGTCGCACAGGAAACGCAGTCCGGTCGCCGGTACTCCGGGTCTCGGGAGCCGGGCGGACGGAACACGGCGAGCGCGCTTTGAGCGCCGCACGCGGTACCGCCGACTCCGTCACGGTCCTCCGGACGGGACCCACCGGAATCAGCGAGTACGACCCGTTGGTTCTCGCGACCGACGCGGGGCGGACCGCGTTCTTTCCGGCCCCGGAGCCATCGAGGGTCCGAGACCTCGTCACCGCCATGGAAGAAGGGGAGTTACCGACGGACGGTGCCGCGGCAGTCGTCGAACACGACGCCGAGACGACGACGCTGCCAGTTCCGACCGACGGGCCGCTCGCGGTAGGAACGCGGCGCGTCCTCGGCCCCTGTGGATGGGTCGACCCGCTGGACCCGACAGCGTATCAGTTCTACTCGCTCGATAGGGACGCGGGCGCCATCGCGGACGCCGGACTCGTCGGTCGAGGCAGAGGCGACGCCACCGCTGACGAACCGGTCGCAGACGCCTGGCAACGCGCACGAGAGACCGACGGCGACCCGGTCGTCGTCGTGAACGCGAACGACGCGGACGACCGCCAGCGCGCGGACCGAACGCTCCTCGCCGGGTCGCCGATGTCGGTGCTCGACGGAGTGGCGGCCGTCGCCGAGTACATCGGGACGACTGACGCGGTCATCCACCTCGCCGAGACCGACACCGAACTCCAAGCACATCTTCAGGAGGCTATCGACGCCGCCGCAGACGAACTCCCGGTCGTGCCGGGAGTCGTCACTGGTCCGGACGAGTACCGCGCCGGCGAGCCGACGGCGGCGCTGGAAGCGATAGAGGGTGCGGATAGAATCGAGCCCCGTCTCCAGCCGCCGACACCGGCCGAGTACGGACTCTACGGTCGCCCCACGGTCATCCATACGCCGCGGACCTTCGCCCAGATACGTCTCGCGCTCTCGGACTCCGAGGGCACCGATAGAGACGCCGAATCGACGACGCGACTGCTAACTGTCACCGGCGACGTGACCGCGCCCGCGACGATAGAGGCCGGTTCGGACGCCCACCTCTCGGCTGTTCGGAACGCCGTCGAACTGGAGGGGTCGTTCAAGATGGCCTGCGTTGGCGGGGTTTTCGGCGGCCTCACCCGGACGTTGGACGTCACACCGACCGCGGCCGGACTGACTGCGGCCGGCCTCGGAACGGAAGGCGTCGTCGAACTGTTGAACGACGAGCGGTGTGCGGTCGCGACTGCCGGAGACCGAGCGCGCTTTGCCTCGGAAGCCAACAGCGGGCGGTGCGTGCCGGGGCGGGAGGGAACCGTCCAACTCACCGAACTGTTGCGAGCGGTCTACCGGGGCTCGTTCGACCGGGAGAAGATACGCGAACTCGGTCGGTCATGACCCAGTCGAGCAACTGCCAGATTGGCGCCGATGCACCGCGTCCGGTGCTGACTGCGATAGACGAGTTCGAATCGAGTTTCGAAGCACACGCCGACGGCCGCTGTCCGAGCGGAACCTGTTCTGACAAACTATGAGTACTGACGACCCACTCCCGGGCGTTCCGGAGATAGACGACCCGCAGCACGAGACGCCGGTCACGGCGGAGTTCGAGACCGGGACCGCGAACGACCCGCCCGTCGGAACCGACGGCGAGAACCCGACGACGGTCACCGTCAACGGAACACAGGTCACCGTCCCGCCGGGGTCGACCGTCATCGACGCCATGCAAGCCGTCGACGACGAGGTCGTGAGCGTTGACCCCGGGGCCGACAGCCTTGACGAGGACGCCGACGTTCCGGCGCTCTGTTACTACGACCGCGAGGGCGACGCGAGCGACGAAATCGGTCCTCGGAGCGAGTGTCGAACCTGCATGGTCGAGACGGACGAACACGGGGTCGTTCCTTCCTGTTCGTTCCCGGCGACGGACGGACTGACGGTCGAGACCGACACGGCGACCGCCGAGGAGTGCCGGAGCGTCAACCTCGACCTCGTCCTCTCCAACCACAACCTGCGCTGTACGACCTGTAACGGGAACGGTCGGTGTGAACTCCAAGAGACGGCCGTCAGCGAGGGGGTCGACCACCCGCGCTACGGCGTCTTCGACGACCGCAGCGAATACGAACCGCTCGACGACAGTTCCTCGTTCATTCAGATCGACCGCAACAAGTGCATCCTCTGTAACCGGTGCGTCGAGGGCTGTAACGACGTTCAGGTCGAAGGAGTCCTCCGTATCGAGGGCTCCGGAGAGGACACCCGCATCGGCTTCCAGTCCGACGCCGAGACGATGGCGGATTCCGACTGCGTCTCCTGTGGGCACTGTGCCACGGTCTGTCCGACCGGCGCGCTGACCGAGAAGGACATCGGTGGCGCGGGGACGCTCCCGCTTCCGGGGTTCACGCAGCGGAACTCCGTCGGGAACGTCATCGAACACGAGGAGGTAGAGACCCTCGACGACACGACGGCACCGAACCGCTCGCCCGCACCCGGTAGTGCGGGGCGTGCCGGTGGCGAAGCCGAGGCGGGACAGGAGGGACGAAGCGGCGTCGCCCGATACATGGCCCAGAGCAAACGCCGAGCGTCCGATTTCCTCGGGGAGTACGGTCGGAAGGCCATGCTCGCGGGCGAACACACCGCCGAGAACATCGCGGCGCAGACACTGCCGGAGGGTCGGCTATTCGACATCGCGTCGCTCGTCAGCGACTACCGACTGGGGAAAATCGACAAAGCGGAGACGACGTGCGGGTTCTGTGCGGTCGCTGTCGGTTCGAGATGTGGGGTAAAGACGGAAACGCCCTCGGCGTCCAACCCGTCGACGACCCGGACAACGCCCCGGCTAACAACTTCTCGACGTGCGTGAAGGGGAAGTTCGGACACGACTTTGCCAACAGCAAGAAGCGGCTCACGAAGCCACTGATTCGAAACGAAGACGGCGAGTTCGAGTCGGCGTCGTGGGACGAGGCGCTCGACTACGTCGCCGGGGAACTCCGCGGGATTCAGGACGAACACGGCGTCGACGCGGTCAGTTGCCTCGCGTCGTCGAAAGGGAGCAACGAGGAGGCGTATCTCGTCCAGAAGTTCGCGCGACAGGTGCTCGGCACGAAGAACATCGACAACTGCGCCCGGCTCTGTCACTCGTCGACGGTGGCGGCGCTCCAACAGACGCTCGGCTACGGCGCGATGACGAACCGCATCAACGAGGACATCGGCGAGGCGGACGCCTACCTCATCAGTGGGTCGAACACGACCGAGTCACACCCGGTGTTGGCGACTCGCATCAAGCAGAACGTCCGCGACGGGGCCGACCTCGTGGTGTTCGACCCCCGGCAAATCGGCATCGCCGAACACGCCGACCAGTACACGAGAACGACGCCCGGCTACGACGTGGCGTGGCTCAACGGACTCATCCGATACCTCATCGAACACGACCTGCACGACGAGACGTTCATCGAACGGAACACGAAAGGATTCGACGCGGTCAAACGGAAAGTCCAGGCGTTCACCCCCGAGAAAGTCGAGGAACTGGCCGGCGTCTCACCCGACGAACTGCAGTCGGCCGCCGAGACGCTCGCCGACGCGAGAACGTCGTCTTCGGCTGGGCGATGGGCATGACCCAATCCAGTCACGGCACAGAGAACCTCCTCGCGATGGCCGACCTCGCGCTCACGCTCGGGCAGGTCGGGAAACCGGGTGCCGGACTGTCGCCCTTCCGCGGCCAGAACAACGTGCAGGGCGGCGGCGGCGACATGGGGACCTGCCCGGCAGTCTCCCCGGATACCAGGACCCGGCCGACGACGAGGTCGGCGAGAAGTTCGCCGAGGTGTGGGGCGAGCGCCCACCGGCGGAACCCGGCCTCAAAGTGCCGGAGATGCTCGCCGAGGCCCACGAGGGGAATCTCCGCGGGATGTACATCGTCGGGGAGAACCCCGCGCTCTCGGAACCCGACATCCAACACGCCGGCAAGGCGCTCGATAGCTTGGACTTCCTCGTCGTACAGGACATCTTCATGACGGAGACCGCAGAGCACGCGGACGTGGTGCTGCCGGCGGCAACCTCACCGGAGAAACACGGCACGTTCACCAACACCGAGCGCCGGATACAGCGGGTTCGGGCGTCCGCGGAACCACCCGGAAAGGCGCGCCAGGACTGGGAGATTACGCAGGAACTGGCGACCAGACTGGGCTACGACTGGGACTACGACCACCCGCGGGAAGTGATGGACGAGATTAGCGACCTGACTCCCATCTACGGGGGCGTCGGTTACGAGCGTCTCGAATCGGGCGACGAGCACGGACTTCAGTGGCCGTGCTGGGACGAAGACCACCCCGGAACGCCGTACCTCTACGACTACGACGAGGGGAACTTCAACTTCGACGACGGGCTGGCCCGCTTCGTGCCGGCGGACGGCGGTCACCCCGGCGAACTCCCCGACGAGGAGTACCCCTTCACGCTCACGTCCGGGCGGGTCCTCTACCACTGGCACACCGGACAGATCACCCGACGCGTCGAGGGCCTCATGAGCCACGTCGGCGAGAGCTTCATCGAAATCAATCCGACGACCGCCGCGGAACTCGGCGTTTCGGACGGCGAGTACGTCAAGGTCGAATCCCGCCGCGGCGACATCGTGGTCAAGGCGACGGTGACAGACCGCGTCGGCGACGGGACGCTTTTCATCCCGATGCACTTCGCGGCCGGTGCGGTCAACAAACTCACGCAGGAGACCTTCGACCCGCAGGCCGGCATTCCGGAGTTCAAGGTATCGAGCGTGCGCGTCGAACCGCTCGGACCTGACGCCGACCCGGACGTGCTTCGGACCCCGGACGCAGGCGCTGGGAGCGCCGCACACGGCAACGACTGACCGCCGCGGTCGTTTCGTTTTGTTTCTGTGGCCGCCTCATTCCAACGAGGTGGTGACACCTCAGTCGGCGCTCGTCCACCGAGCTTTCTGAGGTCATTGAGTAAACGATTATGTGAAATTTATGAAATATACTGGGCGTATTCGTGATTGATAAATTCGAGGTGCCGGTCACTTAGCGACCGATTATCAGTCGTCGTCGTTCGGAACCGCCTGCTCCAACGACTCGGTGTCGTTAGTTGTGGTTGATTTGCTTCCGCTCGAGAACAGCGGATTGACACGCTGAAACTCCAGCGCCATGCCGGCGATAGCGACGACTGAGATTATGGCGAACGGGAAGCCGGTGATAATCGCCGACGAGCGAAGAGCGTTGATGCCCCCACCAACGATGAGCAGTGACGCGAGGCCACCCATTAGCGCGCCCCAGATAACCCGATTGACGGTCGATGGGTGTTGTTTACCGCCCGTCGTGAGCATCCCGAGCGCGAGTGTTGAGGAGTCCGCCGAGGTGATGAAGAACGTCACCACAAGGAGCATGAACACGGCAGAGAGCACCCCACCAAATGGCAATGCGCCGAACAGCGGGAATCCGGAGACTGAAACGCCGTACTCGGAGACCATCTCCAGCATCGGGGCGACACCGTTTTGTTCGAAGAAAATGGCGCTGCCGCCCATCGTCAGGAACCATGGAATTGTCGCCGCGGTTGCGCCGATGAGTGCCGTGGCGACCACCTGGCGGATTGTCCGTCCCCGAGAGATTCGGGCAACGAAGAGCCCGCCGAACGGTGCCCACGAGAATACCCACGCCCAGTAGAAGACGGTCCAGTTACCGACCCATTCGCCGGACCCCGTAGCGTTAGTGTAGAGCGTCATCCGGAGAAACTCGGCGAAGTAGTTTCCAACCGACTGCAGGCCGGTGTTCATAATGTAGTTAGTCGGTCCAAGGAGGAAGGTCACAACTGTCAGCACCGCGAAAACTCCCATGTTGAACCGCGAGAGTCTGGCGATCCCCTTCTTCACGCCGAGCGCAACGGAGACGGTGAAGGCGACTGTCAACCCCGTGATTACGAGCACCGTTCCGCTGTCACCGAGTGAGATGCCGAAGTTGTACTGAAGCCCCGTGAGGAACTGGCTCCCGACAAACCCGAGGGTCGTCGCGATTCCCCCGATTGTTGCGAACACAGCCATCACGTCGATCGCTTTCGCCGTGAGCCCGTCAAGATTGTCGACGCCGACGAACGGGGCGATGAGGGTTGAAACGCGCATTGGGGCGTCCTTACGGAACGCGTAGTATGCAATGGGAAGGGCGACGATGAGGTACGGAACCCAGTACGAGACCCCCCAGTGGAAGAGGGTGTACTGAATCGCTCCCACCGCGGCCGCCGAGGACTGTGGGTCGGCCCCGATTAGCGGTGGCACCGTCTGGTAGTGCTCTAGCGCCTCCGCAGGGCCCCAGAAGACGATACCAGCCGCGATGCCGGCCGAGAACATCATGGCGAAGAAAGACAGCAGCCTGAACTCCGGTTTCTCATCAGGCTTTCCGAGTTTGATTTTTCCCCATGGACCGACCATCAGCCAGAGGCTAAACACGACCATCAGGAACATCGTCCCAACGTACACCCACGTATACTCCGTCCAGAGGAACTCGTTGACTCGTCCCATCACCTCTGCTGACGTTTCCGGATTCAGGAAGAACACTGCTATTGCGAGTAGCGATGTCGAGAACCCGACGCCGAAGACACCGAAATCAAGTTCTTCGACAAATCGGTTGAACGCTTGTCGTATGTTAACCATCTCATGGGAGGACACGACTGAGGTTGATATAACTTCACCTGCGCTTGGAATTACGGACGGTGACAAAGCGAAGATGTGCAGGAAGAGGGCTTCTACCTTCCTTAAGTTGTAATTCGACAACGAGCGATAGTGACGAGTTTTCCAGCAAATTCTCTCGATTTAGTCATAATTTGTGTTGTTCACGTTACTGCCACGCGACGACAGATTTCCTCCGGGCGTCGACCGGCGAACACGGTGGAGACACTACCGGACCGAAAGGCGACGTCTGGCTGCCGCAAAAGCTGTTGCTTGGCGGGAGAGTCATACGCGCCTGTACGAGCGTTCTCGGTCCGCATGCGAGACTCGAAACGTCTATACACCGTATGATGCTATATCTATTCTCTGCTGTAGGATCCACATCGTCCGAGGGTGTGAATCCTCTCCCGCCGTTCGGTCCGCGACCGCGATTCACCGAGAGCGTTCGTCTATCGATTCGTCTGACTCTTCAATCCGCTCCTCGCGGAAGGACGTATCCACACGAGTCGCAGACGAAGGCGACGTCGTAAAACGAATCGTAGATGGCGAAGGCTGA
>NZ_JPES01000034.1:0-22058 GCF_000730175.1 Haloferax sp. ATB1
TGAACCGATCGGCGTACCGATCGGTGAACGCCTCGGCAACCTCCTCGTCGGCCTCCGGGAGGAGATTCGGGCGTCGCCCGATAATCGTCACATCGCTCCCGAACGTGCCGAAGAAGTGCCCGAGCTCGGCGGCGATGTAGCCGCCTCCCACGATCACGAGGTGGTCCGGTGGGGTTTCCAGCTGCAACGCTTCGGTGCTGGTGAGATAGTCCACGTCGTCGATACCACCGATATCGGGGATTGCTGGCCGCGTGCCTGCAGCGATTAGGACAGTCTCTGCTCGAATTCGGGCTCCCTCGTCCTCACCGCTGACAACTTCGACTGTTCGTTCGTCCACGAAACGACCTTCGCCTTCGTAGAGATCATGTTGCGACGAGGAGCGGAGTCCGTTCCGGATAGAGTCAGCGTCGGCACTCACTTCGTCGTTGACTTCCTGGACGATCTCCGCGAAGTCGATGTCGGTGACAGCAGCATCGATGTGAAATTCGTCAGCGCTCTCAACTGTCTCTAATACATCTGCGTGGTAGAGCAGCATCTTCGACGGAATACACCCCCGATTCAGACACGTCCCGCCGAGCGGTCCTTTTTCCACGACCGCCACGGACTGACCGCGATTCGCAGCAGCGTTTGCGACATCAAGTCCGGAGCCGGAGCCAATGACCAAGAAATCGACTTCGTCCATACACCGTGTGTCCACGCCCGAGAATAATAATCACCTGCGCCAGTGTTCGGTTTTCTCCCACACTCGCGACGGGACACAGTACCACTGAGTCGTCGGTTCTATTTTGGTTCCACTACTTCTTCACAAGAGGGGCACTCGGCGAAAACTCCGATGGAGCTATCCGACCGCTCGAACGTGATCAACTCGTCGACCGGGTGGATGTCGTGACCACAGGTGGGGCACACACCGAGGCGCGAATCGTCGCTCATCATCGAAGTGGGGGGTGGAGCGTGTGACAGAACGCCCCGTTCAGATATCTGTCGAAAACACGCATAAGGATTCGTCGGGGTTGCAACAGTGTTTCACAGCGGCGGCTGTGGACCGCTATGGTGGAACCAATCGTTTTTAGTGGATTTCCCCGAGCCCGTAGAAACTTTCCGGGCCATGATCGTCCTGCCACGCAAACGCATAAAGGCGTCGTGCTGGAACCCGAGATAGAGTACGCCCGTCATCACTTTGCCCCGTCTGGGTCTCCCACGAGACGCCATCGGCGTACAGTATCCCCCTGCGCAACTCGAAGTCGTATCCGGGATCCACGAACGCGTGAATCGTGCCCTCCGTACTGACGACGAGTACGTCGAGATTTCCGACTGTGTCGGTAACGACGCCTCCCGCAACCTGTACTTGGGGCACCGGATACCCGACCGCGTCACCGTCGTTGACGATCCCCAATACGACCGTTTTGGGATCGATGTCGTTGCGTTCCCACGTGCGTTTCCGTCCTTCGCCTCGCATTTCACGCAGGCCGAATCCGTCAGCAGCGTCGTACCGCTCGTAGGGGGTCATCTTGTACACTGCTCGTGGTGAGTTCCCACGGGGATCACCCTCGCCGCCGTGGACCGGCTGGAGTACGATTCCATCCGGGTACTCTGCTCGAAAGTGCTGCCAGGACATCATCGACGCTGGCACGACGGGCAGCTCTTGTCCACTGAGTGGACCGTCAATTGCCCGACCAAGTGGCTGCTTCCACTCCGACTCGGTTTCGCGATCGTACATCACAAGGGCGTCGTCGGCAAGCTTCCCGGAAGTCCCGAACGTTAATACGCGGTTGTCGACTCGTCGGTCGTAGACGACTGCGCTCGCACAGATCGGACACCACGTGACCGCAATCGGACGTGCGCCATCTGTCGAGTCTCCGGAGCTGTTCGACTTACCGCCCGGTCCCCTGTCGTCACCGAGGGTGTCGTTGACGATCTCGTGATAGCTGAGAATCCGTACAGGATACGCTCGTGCAGGGGAAGTCTCGACGACAATCACTTCGTCGTCATCGTCCCCAAAATATTCTGTACCGAACACGGGGTCGTCGATACTTGGAATGGCGTCCCGTGGGAGGACGTCCTGGGTATGCATACCTACAGAATAGAAGGGAACATCAATAACCGCTGTGAACAGCCCGTTCGATATTCCTTCGGACTGCTTCGAATACCACTGGCGGGGTATTTGATACTGCTCCGTGTTGGGTGGGTATGGCTCGGAACTCATTTCGCACGTCGACTGGACGGGCCGTGCCCGGCGTGACTGCCGACGAGATGCGCGATGTCGACCGTATCGCCGTGGAGGATGTCGGATTACAGGTGCTCCAGATGATGGAGAACGCGGGTCGAATACTCGCCTGGCACGTCCGCGACGTTGGAAACGGCGAGGCGATAATCGTCGCCGGAAACGGCGGGAATGGCGGCGGCGGTCTCGCCTGTGCACGGCATCTTGCGAATCGTGGAATTCCGGTACAGGTGGTTCTGGACAGGCCCGCTGCAGAGCTGAGTGGCGATGCTGCCCATCAGTACACATTCTCGACGAAATGGGACTCTTTCTCACCACCGGCGTCGATTCGCTCGCAAACTCCAGCGACCAGGCGGTACTCGTCGACGCACTGATCGGCTACGGGCTCAGCGGTGAGGTTCGCTCACCGGCGGCCGAATTCATCGACCGAATAAATGAATTGACAGGGCCAACGATCTCGCTTGATATTCCCTCTGGGATCGACGCGACGACAGGCGAACCGCTTGGAACGGCGGTTGTCCCGGATCGCACGGTGACACTCGCACTTCCGAAGACAGGACTCGACGCACCGACAGGAGAGCTGTACCTTGCGGATATCAGCATCCCTCGAACAGTCTACGAGCGACTCGACATCGAGTACGACCGCCCGTTCGGAGACGATGACTGGGTTCTGCTCGACCAGTAGGTCGAACGCTGCCTCTGTGTGATACTGTTGCACGCCCCCCGCTTCTTGAAGTCCGTAGTTGTGTTAGTATTTCACATGATCCGTGTAGGACAGGAGGCACCGGATTTCACGCTTCCCGGAGCGGCCGCCGGGACGGTCGAAACGCACGGTCTCTCGGAGTACACTGATCGGGGGTGGGCGGTGGTTCTTGTGTTCTATCCATTCGATTTCCATCCGGCGTGTACAGAGCAGTGGTGTTCGCTCCGGGATGCTGACTGGCTCACGCTCCTGGACGACGTGGTCGTCCTCGGCATAGGGGCGGATGGGGCCTACTCCCACCGCGAGTATGCGACGAAAAACAACATTCAGTTCCCGCTCCTATCTGACACGGACGGGCAGGTCAGTCGAGCATATGGCGTATTGGCCGAGGAGTTTGAGGGACATCGAGATGTTCCCGAGCGAGCGACGTTCGTCGTCGACCCTGACAGAACCGTCCAGTACGCGTGGTCAGCTCGTAGCCCGGAGGAACAACCCAATCTCGAAGCACTGCGGAAAGCAACCAACTTCCGCGACAATCAATGCGCTATCGAGGATGCCGACGAGTCGACCTGAGGGTCTAGGCGACAGGAGCTCGAAGACCTTAATAAACATTTCGGGACTCTGGGTTAGTCCCACATGCTCTCCTTCTTTTTATTGAACACTGGACGGTTTCCCCTACTATGGCCACTGAAACTAGGCGTGAAGTCCAGACCGATTCACAGTCGGTTAACTGGAAGGCGGGTGCCGTTGGTGGAATAGCAGGCGGAATCGTCATGGGTGTGTTGATGCTCGCGATGAACGACGCGGTACTTGCGGTGGCGATCCCGTCGTTGTATACGCTGCTCCGCCACCAAATATCCCTGTAGGGGTAGCTGTCCACGTATTTCACGGTACAGTCCTGGGTATCATTTTCGCTGGGATTGCTAGCAGCCTAGAGCTCGACTCCTCACGCAATATCATCGGCCTCGGTCTCGCTTGGGGCATCGTGACTTGGGCTGTTCTGGCCGCACTTCTCATGCCAGTCTGGCTCAGCACCGTTGGTTCCCCCGCCTCGCCTCCGTTTCCCAACTTCGCGCCGCCGTCTCTCATCTGGCACGTAGTGTATGGACTCGTGCTGGGTGGCGTTTATATTGCGACTAAAGACAGACTCTGACTCTACTTAGCTGAAACAGGGAGAAACTGCCGTTTTGGCTCTGTAGAATCACTCTGGGAGTTATAGATTCGATTGGTAGTTTGAACGAGTGCAGGCTCTTCGGAAGTCACGATTGCTCCAGTTCGTTTAAGAGGCATTTCACTCACAACATCGACAAGACACTCGAACGCTAAATATAACGGTCTAATTGATTACCGAGATCATCACCGAAAGAATAGGATTACCGCAGCCGTTTTGAAATCGTCAAACATTGGGTTGTTTCAGCTAATGTGCAGCATGCAGCGCGTGGGTGAAACAATCGTCGATGACGAACAGAGCCAGCCGGTCATCAAAATCCACGTTGATTGTACCGGACATTGTTGCTGGTTGTGAGTACAATTTATTCTGGTCTTTCGTGAGCATGAGCCCTTCTAAGGGAGATTCAGAAGCTATAGTGGCTCTAATCGGGCTATAACGCGCAAATTCGTCCATCCACGACTAGGGCAGGAATCTCGGGGACAACGACATACATCAGCACTCGTACGAATCTAGCTGTCACGGTGTGTGATACCAATGAACAAAGTCGAGCAATGGAAGCAGGAGAAACATCCTCTCGATATTATTGAGGACGTTTACGAGTACGCGGCTGATGGCCTCTCGTTTGAGGAGATTGAAGAGAGAGCAGGCGATGGCGAGTGGGAGCGGCTGAAGTGGGCTGGGATGTATGCCCACGGCCGTCAGGAAGGGTACTTTATGCTCCGTACGAAGGTGCCCGGTGGATATCTTACACCCGAACAAGCTGAGGTCATCGGTGAGGTGGCCGACGAGTACGCCACCGCACCCGACGAGTACGGCGGCAAAGAGCAAAATGACGTTTGGGGGGACGCCTTTCTCGATATAACGACGCGACAGGACGTCCAGATGCACTGGATTAAAATCGAGGATATGCCCGACATCTGGAAGGCTTATGACCAGGTCAACCTGACGACTATACAGGGATGTGGCGACAGCGCTCGCAACGTCCTTGGTTGTCCAGCGGCAGGTCTCGATGAACACGAGTGCTTCGACGCTCAGCCTGTCGTCGAAGCGGTTTCGGACTTTTTCACCGAGAACCGCGAGTACGCGAACCTTCCGCGGAAGTTCAAGATGACCATTACCGGTTGTCGGGAGGACTGTGCTCAGTCGCAGATCAACGACGTTGGCCTCATACCGGCTCGTAGGAGCGTCGACGGTAAGGAAGTATACGGCTTCCACGCCCGCGTCGGTGGCGGGCTCTCCGATGGACCCCGCATGGCGTCAAATCTAGATGTCTTCGTCCAGCCCGAGGACACCGTCGAGTTCTGCCGTGCGGTCGCACAGACGTTCAAAGAACTCGGCGATCGCAACAACCGGGGCGTTTGCCGGATGCGATATCTCGTCCAGCAGATGGGACCACGGAAATTCGAGGAGGCAGTGCGTGATCGCTGTGACGTTGACCTGCTCTCGCGGGGACAGGATCTCACGCGAGGGTACCGAGGCGACCACGTGGGGGTACACGAACAGCGCGAAGAGGGACTCTACTACATCGGATTCAACGTCATCGCGGGTCGCATGGGGGGTGACGAACTCTCCGAGGTCGCCAGGCTGCCGAGACGTACGGTACCGAAGGCACCTCTATTCGACTCGCCACTGACCAAAACTTCCTCATCACGCATATTCCCGAGGACAATCTCACAGCTCTGTTAAACGAACCGTTCGCTCGAAAGTACGAACACGATCCAGGTCCGTTCGCCCGCGGTGCGGTCGGCTGTACGGGTTCAGAGTTTTGCAACTACGGTATCATCGAGACAAAAAAGCGTGTCTACCGATGGGCTCGTTCCTTGGATCGTCATGTCGACGTACCCGACGGTATCATCGAGACAAAAAAGCGTGTCTACCGATGGGCTCGTTCCTTGGATCGTCATGTCGACGTACCCGACGATCTCGACGTGGTCAGAATGCACATGTCGGGCTGTTCGGCTTCCTGTGCACAGCCGCAAATAGCCGATATCGGGTTCCGTGGTGAAACCGTCAAAATAGACGATCCCGAAGGAACGACCAACGAAGAGGGCGACAACATCGTCGAGGGGATGGATTTCGGACTCGGCGGGAGCCTCGGTCCGAACAACGAATTCCTCGATTGGGTCGAGCACGCGGTTCCCGCCCGCGCTGTCGTACCTGCGCTCCAGCAGTTGTTTGACGTCTTTGGCGACGAACGCACTGAGGCCGAACGCTTCTACGAGTGGACCCGACGAACCAGCAACGCCCGGCTCCGGAGTATCATGCAACGGGCTGACGCGAACGTCTCCGGAGGTGTCGCCCATGGGGACTGACGAGAGTGGTCCTCTTCCCGGCGTTCCCGACGCCAGCACCGATGGTGTCTCCTGCAGCTGTAACGAGGGATGTGACTGCAGGAATCGTCCAGCTGCTGCTGACGGGGGTGCCCGTCCCAGTAACGTCGACAGCGAAGGGAATCTGATCAACTTGACTTTCAAAACGCCGGCCGAGGGAAAGAGCCAGGATATCTCCCAGAAGGCTCGGGCAGACGTGTACAGGTGCCTGACGGTGTCGATCTTGATACACCTGGTTACTCGATTCGTCGCGAGATGAACGACATCGAGGAACCCGACGACAAGACGTGGTTCATGGAACTCGATGAGGCCGTTATCGACGAGGGACGCTGTATTCAGTGTGGTACCTGTGTCGCCGCCTGCCCGTCAGACTCGATCGGTATCGGTGAAGACGACTTACCAGAACTTGTCAAGATGTGTACAGGCTGTTCGCTCTGTTGGGACTTCTGCCCCGCGGGGGACTCAGGTACGAACGGCAGTGGAAGATCACTGGCGGCGAGGACAACGTCTCGGGTGCTGGCGATACGATCACGGAGTTTTCGGCGAAGGTCGACGAAGAATGGCAGAAGAAAGCCCAAGACGGTGGGCTCGTGACGAGTGTACTTCTCCACTTACTGGAGGCGGACGAGATCGACGGCGCACTCATCGCTACCGAGAGCGAAGACGAACCCTGGAAGGCAGAAAGTCTGCTCGCCACTACGCCTACGGAACTCATCGAAAACGCGGGGAGTTTCTACAATCAGACGATGGCGCTCGGTAATCTCAATGTCGATCGGTGGCGCGAAAAATTCCCCGAAAAAGATCCTCGAGAGCTCTCGTTGGCGCTCGTCGGAACGCCCTGTGAAATCGAGGGAATTCGTGCGTTGCAGGATTTTGACTGGGACTACGCCAGCCAAGAGGAGGGAGTCAGGGCGATCGAGTATACGATCGCTCTAATGTGTACGAAGAATTTCAACTACGAACGTCTCATCGGCGAGCAACTCCAAGAGAAACGTGGTATCGATCCGACGGACATCGGTAAGATGGACGTTCTCCACGGCGACATGATGGTTTACGACAAGAGGGGTGAGATGATGCTCAAAGAGGACATCGAGGAATTCCACGGTGCAGCGCTGAAGGGCTGTGATGAGTGTGCGGACTTCACCGGCTACTGCGCGGATCTGACCGTCGGCTCAGTGGGTTCGAGTGACGAATACTCCAGCGTCATCATCCGAACCGAACAGGGACTGAAGGCGTGGAAACTCACCGAACCAGACCTCGATTACCACGACCTAGAAGACCGCTCAGCAATCGGAGGTCTCCAGTCGTGGGACAAAAAGAAGGCTTTCGAGTCGCTCCACCGGCCCTTCGATCCTGACGCTCCACGGTTCATCGAGTATACGGACCATGCCGAGTGGTACGGAACCGAACGGAATCCACACGAGGCAGATCACTGATTTTCGCACGCAATCTGGTACACATAACGGCCATATATCGCTCGATATGCTTGTCCACCGCACGAACAATCGTTGTCGAGACTTATGAGAGTCGGCGCTCTCGTTCTGTACTATGACAAACGAAGTTTCCTCGGCTACGCTTTTCGAATGCGACTCCTGCGGTAACCTCGGTATCGGTCAGGAAGGGATAATTTGCTGCGACACAGCGATGACGCGGGTTAGTGACGAAAATATTGGCGTCAGCGAACCATCGCTCAACCAGTTGATGCGGACCGTCTTCGATATGTCCGAAACCGAGTTGGACATTTGTCTTTGTGTTATGGAAGGTGGCGAACAGACCGTAGCAGAGCTTGCTGAGCAGATTGATTATGACAGAAGTGTCGTCTCCCGGCATCTCAACCATCTTGCCGACCTCGGCGTAGTTGACAAACAGCGGCGGATCCTCAAAGAAGGCGGACAGGTCTATGTATACACACCGAATGACCCGGCTGCGGTGAGACGAAATCTATTGGGAGCATTCATATTCTGGGTCCACGGGGCTACCTCACTTATCGATTCATTGAGTCGAGAAAATTCTGGGTCCACGGGGCTACCTCACTTATCGATTCATTGAGTCGAGAAAAGGTCGAGGCTATCGTCAAGACTGATGCAGAGGACCCTCAGTGGAAAATCTATCAGGAGTGAAAACGGCGGCTTTGTTGAAATTCTATTAGCCCAACATCTTTATTGCTGACACAGCCGCAAAGTAAGTGTGCCAGCTTCGCGGACTATTCTTGGCGGTTCTCCCACGACTTGCCGATTGCTACTCCAAGGACGAACCCGACTCCGATTCCGACGGGGATATTATCTATTGCAATACCAATTCCAGCACCAAGAGCGAGACCGATTCCAATGCCAGTCCCGGTACCTCGGCTTATTGCTGATGATTTGATCATCCAGTAGTTTAGCGTGACTATCTGATAACTATTCTCTCTGTATTGTTCAATAAGACACTGAGTAGAATTCTACTTAGAGCCTCGCCGGATCGATCTGCCGACCGACGAGGACGAGGCTCCCGACCAACAGCACAACGGCGATCGGCAACAGGAACTGGAATGCTGTCACGATGATGCCCGATGCTTGGATTCCGAGGACGATGAGGACGACTGGTCCACAGCAGGCAGTTCCCGACAGAACGGCGGGGATGCTCGCGAGGAATCCGGACGACGAGGACCCGATTCCGCAGGCCGCTGGCTGGCGCCACGCGAGATACGTAAGACCGAGGTTTAGACCGACCAGGCTGGCGATACCGAGACCTAAAACCGTGTTGAGCGAGAACAAGTAGGTCACTGGGCCGACCGACACGCGAGCGACGGGAGTGAACGAAAACGGACCGAGTTCCGGCTGGAAGAACTTCTCGAGAGCTCCAGAGACGACGGTCACGTCGAACCCTCCGATACCCGGTGCGAGGTGCCCAAGTGCGTATAGATAGATCAAAAGATATCCAACCGCCGTCCCGACGACGACGAGCGTCGCATCAGGGCGGCGGAAGACCTCCGTCGCGGCTGCAATCGTTCGAGAGACCGCTGCTCCGAGCCGCCCGAAAGGGACGTTGTTACGCGTAGACATTGGTGTCTGGGTAGTATCCGTGCCAGGCGAACCACATCGCATCGAACGTGTGGATCCCCGCGAGCGGCAGGGCATTCGGTTCGTACGAGGAATCCCCAACTAGCACCGCACTGCCGTCGGTCGTGACGGTCCGTTCGTCAGGGTTCAGGTAGACGTATCCGGTATCCAGGCGTTGGTCGGCGACTGCGACTACCGGCGTCCCGCTCAGTTCGCCCGTCATTATCCGTTCCTCGAGGAGCGTCGATTTGTCGAACGCGACGGCTCCGTCTGCAGTCCGGGCACCCATGAACACGCGTTTGCGGCTGAATCGGTCGTCTTCTTCGAGCGTTTTGAAGAGCGTGTTTTCGTTGGCATAGTACTCCGGGCGGATTGTAGGACCGTACGGGTCTCTACCGTAGTTTTTTGCGAATCCCGTCTCCGTCGAGAGGACCTGTGTATCGGGATAGCGATCCTGCCACTGCTCCCAAGTCGTCCACACGAGTCTGAACTCCCGCAGCGATTTGGTTCCGGGAGCCGAATTCCATGGCCCAGGTATCGACGTAGCGAGAATCTGGGGCCACCAGGCCTCAGTTGCCCGGTCGTACATGACGAGATTGTTGTTGATCAGGCGGCCGGAGACGCCAAAGGTCGTCTCCCCGCGCTCGAATCCTTGGACAGTTCCGGTCAGCGGACAGTACGTCACCGCGACAGCGAGATCTCCAAGGCGGTCGTTGACGATCTCGTGTTGCACGAGAATCTTCTGTGGGTATGCTTTGATATCACCGTTCAGTGCGACGCCGAACACGGGATCACCGGGTTCGAGGAAATCGGCGTCGTCAGATCCGACGAACAACGGATCGTCGATAGATGGAATCCCGTCTTTGGGTGGTCCCCCCGAGACCGCGAGTGATTCGAGTTCGCTGGGATCCATCGGCAGTATCGCTGGGATCCATCGGCAGTATCAGTGTCTCCTCGGCAGTCGGGACGCCTCCGTCGGTGACCGACGTTGATCCGGCGGCACTCGACTCTGCTGTCGTGGTCGGGGTTTCCTCAGATCCAGGGTCTGCACCGCTGGTACACCCCGCGAGCGCACTGAGTCCAGCTACTGCGACGAACTGACGTCGAGTGAATCCCATTAGTGAACAGAACGGGTGAGATCGGATTAACGCTTGAGCGATCGTGTGACTTGCACACACACGGTGTTGGTTACTTATTGTATTCACCCGAAGCGTATAGAGGAACGATAGTTCGGCCCGACCGAGCGGTTGTTTAATTAGCTCGAACCGGCCCTCATCTGGCCAACCTTGGTTCCGGCGACGAGGTAGGCGCTCCTGCGTACGTCGAGGTCGGACGAGTACCACGTGCGCTTGCGCAGGCTGCGTTACAACGATCGGCCAGTTGCCGACCTCCGGACGGATTGTGCCAACGTTCTATCGAAGGGTTGCCCGCTTCCACCGCCTCTACCGTGAACCGGTCAAGATACCAACGGTGGCAGCGTTCGACGGACGCAGTTCACTTTCCGTACGTGTGGAAGTCGACGGCCTGTTCGAGCAGTTCGTCCGGAATCCCGGGAACCTCTTCGGAGCGTACTGGGCCTTGCTCCTTGAGAAGGTCGGGATCTCGGGGAAAATCTCGGAGCTGGAAGTGTACGTCGATCCCGGCTTTCGCACCCTGACCGAGCGCGACCGGGATCTGATTGTGCCCCGGCGTACAGTCGCCGACGGCGTAGACGTCGTCGACCGATGTCCGTCCGTGGTCGTCCATCTCGATCGTGCCGTCGTCGTTGATCATACACCCGAGCTCCCTGGCGAGCCCGTTGTTGTACTCGGCGCCGTACATGGCGAATCCGCCTTGTACTCACGAACGCTCCCGTCCTCGAACTCGAGGGCTTTCAGCCAGCCGTCTTCGCCGTTCTGGACGCCCGAGACGTCGTCGTGTACGACGTCGATCGGGTGGTTTTTGAGCATCTCGGCGGTTTCCTCGCTCCACTCGGGGTCGTTACCTCGGGTGAGCAAGTCGACCTCGTCGGTGAAGTTCAGCATGATAGCCGCGACGTGAGCGGCGCTCTCGGCGTGCCCCATCACGTACACCGACTTGTCGACGAACATGTGGGCGTCGCAGTGCAGACAATAGTGGAGCCCTGGCCAGTCCGCGGCAATGGCGGCTCCGGCCGAACGTCGTTGAACCCGGTCGCGAGAACGACACGGTCGGCTTCGTACTCTGCGCTGTTACCGGATAGTCGGATGCCGTCCGAATCGGGCCGCGAACAGGTCGTGACCATGTCTCGGTGGATGTCGCACCCGTACCCCTCGAGTTGTTCTTGACCGATTCCGAGAAATTCCGCTCCACTCGTCTCTTCTTTCACGCCGAGTAAATTGTGGACCTCCTGCATCATCGCCGCCCGTCCACCACCACGACTGACGACAGCCGTATCGTGTCCAAGTCGCGTGCTGTACAGAGCTGCCGTCATTCCGGCGGGACCGCCGCCGACCACGACGACGTCGTACTCGTGCTGCTCTGTGGAATCTGACGCCATATGTACGGTGTCTCAGTCGAATAGCAAAAGTCCCTTGTCGCCCGACACACTGGGGAATCGTAGGCGTCCTTACAATCGATGGCCGCACGCGCAGTTTCCGATACAGTAGGTCGTCTCAGGTTGCTCGGCGGAAATGCCGAGTCGAGCTATTGCGAGAGCCATTGAAGCCGACGGATCGCTCTGTGGCCGGACCTGAGCCGAAGTCGCTCCGTACGGACTCGGCCCGACGCTGATTCGCTCGATTACTTCCCTGCGCTCGTGATCGATCACCGCCACCTCGTCGGCGGTCTGGACGGGTACGTAGAGCTTCGTCCGTGAGGGGTCCCACGTCCCGACGAATGCTGATCCACCAAGGTCGAGTCGCGTGGTCACAGTCCCGTCGGTGAGGTCGACGACGGTCACGTCGTTCGAGCCCGGCGTGAACACGTATCCTATCTCGGAGTCCGGGCCGATCTCGCTGGTCAACGGACGTCGTCCGAATCCGTCTTCGACCGTCAGTCTCCTTATCTCGCTCGGTGCGGCTGGATCGTCCAGCGTCCAGATACTCTCACTACCCCCATTGGCCTCGTTGTGTTCGACGAGCAAGGTTCGTCCATCCGGTGCGACAGTTCCCATCCACGGACGAGCAGGACCATCTCCAACTGGTTCTACGTCGATTTGTGTGACGATCTCGAACGGGTCGATCGACAGGACGGTTAGCGTGTCTCCGAAGAGATCCGGGACGTACGCGTAGTTCCCATCCGGATGATGGTGATGTCACACGGGCCAGGACCGTCCCTGTCACCGCGTCCACCTTCCGGAGTCCGGTCGATTTCGGCAGTCACCTCGCCGAACGTCTCTGCCGTCGGATCGGCGTCGAGTCGGAACTGGGTATGACTGGGTTCTCTGGCGCTGACGATGACGTGGCTCCCGTCGGGCGTCTGTTCGAGCCAGTTCGCGCCGGACTCAGTCTCGACGGCTGCCGTCTCCGAGAGTGACCCGACCGCAAGGCCCCGAACTCCGCGTCCGACGTTGAGCCATAGCGAGTCGTCTGCCTCGTCAGTCAGGCCCGGCGTGTATTGGTTCGAGGGAAACGACGACGAGAGGCTGATTGCACGCGTGTCGACGAGTTCGTCACGCTCAGGTCGATCAGACTCACTGTGCCGTCGCCAGTGTTGAACACGAACACTGTCGGCTGTTTGGCGGTGTCGCCACCACCGTCTCCGCCGATGCATCCCGCTGTCGCGACGGCTCCAGCAGTTGCGCTCCCGGCGAGCAAGTGTCGACGCGACACGCCCTCCGCTGAGGTGGGCGAATCTCTTCGATTTGGATAGAGCACGGGGTCTGTCTCCTCTTCGGTCATATTCAGTTATTGACTCCGCATGTAATAGTCAACCCTGACCGAGATACCGGTACTGCCCAGCCACGCGAGCACAGGTCGATTGATTTTCGATACCCAATTCTTTCTGTTTCGTTTTGTCTCTGCATCGGGAGCTATCGACCTCTCCGTGTCGACGTTTTCAGACACTTTCGCGAGTGTGCGTCTCTCTTCAACGCCCGCATCGTGGTTTTGTAGATACCTTGCGTCTGATAGAACTGAACTCATGGCATCAGTTATTGCCGGACTCGCTGGCGGCGTGGTTGCAACGATCGTTATGACCATCGCGATGATGGTGATGGGAGATGGCGGACCGCCGCCGACGGCGCGCCTCGTCGCGAAGTTCGCTGGTGGCGATCCCGAGGACTACGCGATGCCCGGGATGGCGTTACACTTCATCTACGGTATCGTTGCCGGCGCCGTCTTTGCCGTCGGCGTTCCGCTGATCGGGCTTAGTCTCGGTTCTATCGGCGTCGCCATCGGTCTCGGGCTCGTCTATGGCATCGTCCTCATGATCGGGGGGATGATGTTCTGGATGCGGATGGTCATCGGGATGGAACCGATAAGGGTATGATGATGATGTTCGGCACCGTCCACGTCATCTACGGCGTCGTTCTCGGCGCCTTCCTCGGCGCTGGCATCCTCGCCTAAGAGGACACCGAGTCACGACACGAAGCGAACGTCCCCCCAAGGCCCAGGATTACAGCCATCATACTACACAGACACACATGTCCCGACTCCCGCTACTCGAATTAGACGACATCCCAGAGGAGTATCACCACCTGTTCACCGACGAGTACCTCGGCGATCGCCACATCTTCCGGGCGTGGGCGCACAACCCGGAAGTCCTTGAGGCGACGCTGGAGTACCTGAACGTCCTGTACGACCAACTCGGCCAGCGACGCAAGGAGCTGGTCATTCTGACCGTGGCCCGCGCCCGTGGGGCTCGCTACGAATGGCACCAGCACGTCGCCATCGCTCGCGACAAGGATGTCACGATCGAGGAGATGCAAGCCATCGGAGGGAACGACCTCTCCGTGTTCGACGACGCCGAGTTCGTCCTGCTCCAGTACGCCCGTGCAGTCGAGTCGGGAACCGTCACCGACCAGATTCACGATGCCCTGACCCGTCACTACTCGTCTGGCGATATCGTTGCCCTCGGTCTGCTCGTGGACTTCTACGTGGGGCTGTGTAACTACATCGCCTCCGTCGATCTCCCGTTCGAAGGCGGCGAGTTCGTCGGCTGGACCCCTGACGAGGAAACCGTGTCGGCACTCTTCGAATAGATGGCGGGGATGGGTGATACCAGTAACTCTAACGGTGGACTGCCTCTCTGGGCTCAGGATTGCCAGCAACCTGAGCCGCTCATGTGTCCGAAGAAACGACACTCCCACTGGAGGCTCCGAGCATGAAACGGTCTCCCGTTCTCGCATTCGGTGGTGTTGTCGGACTGTCGGGAGTGTTCACCCTGCCGCTGTTCGGAGTGGGGACTGGCATCGAGCTTGGGACGGTCGCATTACAATCGCTTCCAGTCCCGGCTGGCTTTCCAGTCGACCAGTTCCTCGCCCACTGGTGGGTATTCCCAGCCTCCATCGTATTCTCGATGGTCGCGCTCGCCTCAGGTGTCTCCGGGGCGCTGTTCTTCAGTCCGTTCTTCATGTTACTCGTCGGGCTGTCCCCCTCGCAGGCGATCGGAGCGGGACTCATGACAGAGGTATTTGGAATGGGCAACGGATTGCTAAACTACGTCCGACAAGGGGTCGTCGATTACGCCACGGCAAAGTGGCTCCTGATCGGGGCGGTCCCGGCCGTCGTGGTCGGTGCGCTCGCCGCCCACGTTGTGCCGACGGCGCTCCTCACGATCGCGTTCGGTGCCGGTCTCCTCCTCCTAGGCGCGTTCCTCGTATACTACGACCCGCCCGAGGAGTGCGTCCCGGGCGAGTGTGAGGGCGAGTTCCTGAAAAAGAAGAACACCGGACGTGGAACGACGACCATCGAGACGAAGGATGGTGAAACGTACACCTACGACACCTGTTGGCGTCCGCCCGGCCTCGGTCTGGCGACTGCTGGCGGGTTCATTACGGGGCTAATCAGCGCCGGCCTCCCGGAGATCACGACTACCCAGCTAATTGTCCGGTGTCGCCTGCCCCCACGGGTGGCAATCGCGACGAGCGTGTTCGTGCTCGCGGTGGCTGCGATCGCCGGTGCCGCCGTCCACGCGCTCGCTGCGACGCCCGTCTGGTACGTGGTCGCGTGGTCGATTCCTGGTGTCCTCATCGGCGGGACGATCGGCACCCGAGTTGGGAAATACGTTCCCAGCGAAATCATGGAGCCGGCGCTCGGCGTCGTCTTCGCCATCGTCGGCGTGATCGTGCTCGCGAGCGAATTGCTCGCGTAGAGGTGAACGACCGGTCGTCCCGAAGGAACGCTGACCCGCGTTGCTCTTGCGTTACACGCTCGACACACCTCTTTACGCGCTGTCGACGTACTACTGTGTGAGCATGTCTACCAACACGTTCGACCTCTCAGAACCGGAGGTGACTGCTAGCGACCTTCTCGTGCTCGATGACCCCCACTTCGGTCCGGAGACCGTCGCTGTCGTCACGGGTGCCGCCTCCGGGATCGGTCAGGCTACGTCGGTCGCACTCGCAGCAAACGGGCTCTCCGTCGTCGGGGCCGATATCGACGAGGACGGACTCGACGAGACGGTCGATCTTGCCGACGACGTTGACGCGTCGGGCACGATCCACCCCGTTCCGACCGACCTCACCGACGACGGAGACGTCGAGACGATGATCGACACAGCCGCCGACCACGGGGAGCTGCGCTATGTTGCGAACATCGCCGGGATGCAACACATCGCGTCGATTCCCGAGTTCCCGATGGAGAAGTACGACCTGCTTCTCGATATCATGCTTCGGGCCCCGTTCCTGACCGCCAAGTTCGCGATGCCTCACATTCGGGAGACCGACGACGGGGTCGGTGCGATTGCGAACATGTCCTCCGTGCACGGCCACTACGCGACCCAGGACAAGCCCGCGTACATCACCGCCAAGCACGGTCTCAACGGACTCACGAAGTCGATCGCCGCCGAGGGTGAGGGGATGCTTCGAGGGTTCTCGGTCAGCGTCGGGTACGTCCTCACCCCGCTGATGGTGAACCAGATTGAGGACACCGCCGAGGAGCGTGGCATCTCCGAGCAAGAGGTCGTCGAGGACGTGATGCTCGGACAGGCCCGCACGAAAGAGATGATGACTCCCGTCGAGGTCGCCAACCTCTTCGTATTCGGCTTCTCGCGCCACGGCAAACACCTCAACGGTGGTGACCTGCTCTGGGACGGCGGCTACACCACGACCTATGAGTGAGGATGCGCCCACCAAGGTCGCCATCGCGTGCCAGGGCGGCGGCAGCCACACGGCGTTCACTGCCGGCGTACTGAAAGAGCTCCTTCGAGAGTGGGACGATGGGTACGAACTCGTCGGCATCAGCGGCACGTCGGGGGGTGCGTTCAACGCCCTCGCGACGTGGTACGGACTCGTCACCGAGGGCGAAGAGCGCGCGGTCGAACTGCTCGACGCGCTCTGGGAGGATCTCGCGGCCGATGACCTCACCGATCGGATGACTAACCAGTGGGTCGTCGGGCTCTCACGGATCGAGGCGAGCGGGCTTCCGGTGCCTCAGGTCAGTCCATACTTTGCTCCTGGATCACGACTTGGGAAAGAACGGATCAGGCAGGTCCTCGAACGACACATCGACTTCGAGGAGGTTCCCGATCTCTGTAAGCGCGAGGTGCCGGAACTCGTCGTCGGCACGGTCAATATCAACGCCGGTGTCTTCGAGACGTTCACCAACGAAGCGGTCACGCCCGACGCCGTCCTTGCCTCTGCGGCAGTTCCGACGCTGTTCGAGGCTGTCGAAATTCACGGACACTACCACTGGGACGGACTGTTCAGCCAGAATCCTCCGATCGACGATCTGATGACGGGCGATGCCGCCCGCAAGCCAGACGAGCTGTGGGTGATCCAGATCAACCCGCAGGAACGCGAAGGCGAGCCCACCTCCCTCGAGGAGATCGCCGACCGCCGCAACGAACTCGCGGGCAACATCTCGCTGAACCAGGAACTGCGAGTGATCGAGCGTGTCAACGACTGGATCGATGCCGGTCACCTCCCAGAGAGTGACTTCTCCAAGACCCGGATTCGACGGATTGAGATGGGACGGGCGTACCACTGCTCGACGAAGGTCGATCGGAACCCATCGTTCCTTCAGGAGCTGATGGAACTGGGTGAGGAACGTGCGACGGGGTTTGCAGCCGAGCTGTAATCCGTCCTTGAGTTTTCGCTGGCTGTTACGGTACCAGAACGGCGTGTCCGGTTGCCGCCAAGACGACTAATAAATAAAATATAGTTCCCAGGGCTGCGCTCGTCGCGACGACGGCATCAGGATCGCGTCGGGGGAGCGTGTGACGGAGAAGTGGAATCTCGGTGAGCTCCGGACGCGTCAGGACATGGTTCATGAACACCCCGAAGGTGCCCACGACCAAGGGGCCGAAGAGGAAGCTATTGACCAGCCGAAGGAGCCACTCTGTAGCCCTGTCTCCGAGTGCGAACGTTGCGATTGGGCCTAGGACCATCTGTGGTGGCGGTAGCACGGTCATCGCCTGCCCGTACTTCGCATAGAGGAACAGCGCGACGCCGAGGCCAATCGCGATGAGCTTGACGAGTCTCCCTCGCTGGGCAGAGAGAGCGCGTGGCAGGACAAAAAGACCCAGCAGGAACGCGATATTCATCCCCACCCATGGGCCGATGTCCTGTAACGCGAGCGGGAGCCCCGTCGCGAGAATTCCCATACTGAACCAGTCGAGGCTCAACAGTCGTGCGTTTGGACACGATCCCCCCAGAATCTGTTGCCGGTGCGTCGGGTGGAGCAGATGGATACTGACCCTCAGGAGGAAGAATGTCGGAATCAGCAGGACGTATGCGAGCAGTCGTATCTGTAGGCCGGCGGGTGTGGCGACCGCACCGATAGTGATGGCGGTGGAGAAGTCGATGAGACCATTGACGAACCAGAAGGTAAGCAACGACGGCGCGAATAGACAGCCGTTCAGTATCGTAGCGAAGTACCCCGTCGAATAGGAGAACTCCTGTGAAAACAGATCGATGGCTGCGGCTCGAAGATTCGTTCCGAGTTCGAATAACGAAGCTAACCGCGCCTGAAACGTTTTCAACGTCATCCTGTCATCGACTGAGGCGGTATACCATCTACAAGTGGGTGCCGAGATGCGCCGTCCGATGGAGCTGTTCAGAGAGGGACATCTTGAAACGCCGACTCGACAACCTTGCTCAGCGTCGGGTGGGCGTGGATCGCCCCGGCGACATCGTCGACGGTCGCTCCAGTCCGCATCGCGAGGACCGCCTCGTGGAGTAGCGTTGAGGCCTCGTAGCCGATGGCGTGAGCGCCCAGAATTTCGCCGTCCGGTGCGGCGAGCACCTTCACGAACCCGTGATCGAGCTTCTTCGCCCGGCCCATCGCCGAATCCGCGTAATCAGCACGTCCGACGACGTACTCGGTGCCCTCGTCGTCGAGATCCTCTTCGGTCGCCCCGACCCCGGCGATCTGTGGCTCTGTGAAGATCGTGTGCGGCATCGCCGAGAGGTCGATGGCTCGCGACTCCCCGTGGACAACGTTCGCGACCGTGTGCCGGGTTTCGTAGTCTCCGGAGTGTTTGAACAGGGCATTGCCGGCGATGTCGCCCTGCGCCCAGACATTTTCGGCGGTGGTCTGCAGGTATTCGTCGGTCTCGATGAACCCCCGGTCGTCGACATCGATATTCGCCGTCTCGAGGTTGAGCGTATCGCTGTTGGGCCGGCGCCCCAGGGCAACCAGCACCTCGCTCCCCTCGACGGTCGTCTCGTCGCCGGCCTCGGTTTCGGCGTGGACGGCGTACCCCCTACCCGCCTCCTCGACGGCCGTCACTCGGTGGCCAGTGTACACCTCGTGGCGGTCGGCCGCGATGTCGGTGAACGCCTCGGCGATGTCGCCGTCTTCACGAGGGATTAGCGAGTCCATCATCTCGACGATCGTCACGTCCGTCCCCATCGCGTCGAAGAAGTACCCCAACTCGACGGCGATGTACCCGCCCCCGAGGATCACGAGGCTTTCCGGCGTCTCTCGGAGGTAGAGGGCATCTTGGCTCGTGAGGTACTCCACGTCATCGAGACCGTCGATCGGCGGCACGATCGGTCGGCTTCCGGCGGCGACGACTACTTTCTCGGCTGTGACGGCCTCACCGTCGAGTTTGACTGTCCTCTCGTCGACGAACTCCGTACGCTCCTTGAACAGCGTGAGGTTCTCTTTCTCGCGGTAGCGCGCTTCCATGTCCTCGGCGATGCCGCCGAGCAGCTCGTCCATCTCATCCACGACGGCGGTGTGGTCGACAGCGTCGAGGGTGGCGTCGACGTGGAACTTCCCGGCGTCGCGGACATGGTTCACCGCGTTGGCGGCCTGAATGAGCATCTTCGAGGGGTTGCATCCCCGATTGAGACACGTCCCGCCGAGCGGACCCGGTTCGACGAGTGCCGTCTCCAGCCCGGCGTCGGCTGCCGCTGCAGCCACGTTGTTACCCGTTCCACCGCCGATCACGAGGACATCGAAGTCAGCCATATCTCTCTCGATGACACTGACGACAAAGAAGGTCTCCCGGCGGTTCGATTCGATTGCACGGACGCTTCCGACACTGGAATCGCGCCACACACGCGAGACGCGTTTATTATCCGGTCGTCCGTTGCAGTTTCTATGTCTACTTTCGTTGTCGTTGGTGGTGACGCCGCCGGGATGTCAGCAGCCAGTAAAGCGAAGCGTGATGACCCCAATGTGGACGTAATCGTCTTCGAGCAGGGCGAATGGGTGTCGTACGGTGCCTGCGGACTCCCGTACTATATCAAAGGAGAAATACAGTCATTAGAGGATCTCGTATCGGTCTCCCCGGAGGAATTTCGCGAAGACCGGGACATCGACCTCCGGATCGGGCACGAGGTCGTCGACATCGATCCCTCGAACCGGACCGTCACGGCTCGGAGTGACGCCGGCGAGGTTGTCCAAGAGTACGACCACCTGCTCGTGGCGACGGGTTCGGAAGCGGTTGCCCCACCGATTGACGGCCTCGATCGGACTGGTGTCTACACCCTTGGATCGATGTCCGACGGCAAGGACCTCCGCGAGTACGTTGGGCGGGCCCGCTCAGAGGGTGAGCTCCAACAACCGGACCGCGGCCCGGCCTGCCAGTTTTTGGAGACGTGCAACGGACCCGTGGGGATCGTCGGTGGGGGATACATCGGTGTCGAGATGGCCGAGGCGCTCGCCGAGAATGGATTCGAGGTCCATCTCTTCCAGCGCGGCGACCGGATTCTCAAGCAGTTCAGCGCGGCCACCAGCGAGGCCGTTTTCGACCACCTCAACGAGCAGAACGTCGCCATCTACCTGAACGCGGAAGTACGCGAACTCGCTGGTGACGATGCAGTACAAGCGGTCGTCACCGGAGACGACCGCGTCCCGGTCGAGATGGTCCTCGTGGGGACGGGCGTCCGCCCTCGGACCGATCTCGCAAAGGATGCGGGGATCGAACTCGGCGAGACGGGCGCGATTGCAACCGACGCCTATCGGGAGACGAATCTGCCCGATGTGTATGCAGCGGGTGACTGTGCGGAGGCCGAACACGTCGTCACCAGTGAACAGGTGTACGTCCCGCTCGCGCTGACGGCCAACAGACACGGCCGAGCCATCGGCCAAACCATCGCCGGTACGCCGACGGAGGGGGGCGGAGTCGCCGGGACGGCGGCGGTCAAGGCGTTCGAGGTAGAGGCCGCCAGAACGGGTATCCTCGATCACGAGACGGCACGGGATGCGGGCTTCGACCCCGTCACGGAAACGATCGAGGCCAAGTCACGGGCAGGTTACTACCCGGAGGGCGGAACCGTCCGCGTGACGCTTACTGTCGACGGACCGTCCGGTCGAGTCCTCGGTGGCAGCCTTGTTTCCGAGTATGGCGAGGGAGCGGTCCACCGGAGTCACGCGCTGGTCAGTGCCGTAACCGAGGGGATAACCGTCGACGAATTGTCCAACTACGACCTCGCATACGCACCACCGTTCAATACGACCTGGGATCCTATTCTGACGGCGGCGAAGGTCGTCGACAGTAGACGGTGAGTGTTCTCCTTTTTTTCTAATAGCGTCGCTCGTAGTAGGACCGTGATTGGTTCACCGGTCGTTCACGAAATCTGCTGATTTGAGGAGGTTCCATCGTGTCGGGAAACTGCCCGGGAGATGCATACGCGAGCGTCGGAATCAGGAACCATCCAATCCAGATCGCCATCGCCGGAATGTTCCTTGGACCGTACGTAGGGGGCTTTGGCGAGAGTTGCGTGCGGAGCGGGTCATAGGAGCAGCTTCGGCCGATGATGGAGGCTGCTCCATTCGAGAATACGGCCACAGCCGACGACCCAGTCGCATACGTTCAGAACGATCGCTGATCGGCTTCTCGCAATTTGTGTATGATGAAGGGGTATGACCCGGATGTTGTAAGCGGGTAACGAGTGGCGTTATTTGCCCTCCCGACGAATGCTTGATTCATGAATACAACGCGTTCTCTCTCTCGACGTCGTCTTCTGAGTCGGGGAGGCGTGATTACCCTCGCCGCACTGGCTGGCTGCGCAGACAGC
>NZ_JPES01000035.1:0-19124 GCF_000730175.1 Haloferax sp. ATB1
CGCTGCCGTCAGCCGTGTACGGGCCGTCCGCCTCGCCGTTAGCCGCGACGAACGAGTAGACGCGGTCGCCGTCGGAGTCCATGTGGGGCATGGCGACGAACGTGCCGGACTCACCGACGGGTTCGTCGAGGTGGACGGTCACGTTCTCGTGGGTACCGGCGTCAAGGTACGCCGACGAACCGACGACGCTCCCGAGGACGTTACCGTCCGTGACGGAGGCGTCGTGAATCGTCACGAAGCCGCCGTCGGGGAGCGTGACGGAATCAACCGTCACGGTCGTGCCGCCTGTCGCTTGGTTCTCGAAGGAGACGGACGCGGTCTCCTGTTGTGCCGCTGCGGCCGCCGGGATGCCCCCGACGACCACGACGAGTGTCATCAACACTGCGAGTGTGCGTCGCATGCTCAGAGGGGGACGAATATTTAAAAGAAGATTTTCCGAACTGTCACCCAAATCTCTCCCCGATGTGCCCCCAGTCGCCCGATTTCGGCGGCCAGAAGCCTTATCCGGCGGTCGGGAGCGCGCCGACTGGTGAGATCGATTCGCGCTCGGAAGTCGCGGTTCGAAGGCGGCGAATCGGGCCCGATGAGACGGGGTTAAATACCGCTCGTCCACCAACTATCGCTATCGGATGTCCTACACCTACTCGGGCGACGCGCACCTCGGGCTCGCGGCGTCCTACCGCGCCGACGACGACCCCTTCCCCACGGACACGTCGCTTTCGTTCCCGCGGCGGAATCACCTGCGAGAGGACGTCGACCTCATCAAGCGCCTCCTGTTCCCGCGCTGTTGGAACGCGGGGCCGTGGATCGGCGACGAGGAACTCCTCCGCGACGGCGTCGCCAACTTCGCCGCGCTCTGTCACTCCGGTATCGACCCCTACGCCGAAGAGGACCCCGCGCCCGTCGTGGATGAGGTGGTCAGACGCCTCCCCGACATCCGCGAGACGCTGAAAAAGGACGTCGAGGCGGCCTACAAGGGCGACCCAGCCGCGCGGAGCTACGTCGAAATCATCCGGTCGTACCCCGGCGTGCAGGCGATTATCGTCCACCGCGTCGCCCACGCCTTCTACGAGGCCGGCGCGCCCGAATACGCCCGCGAGCTCGCCGAGTACGCGAAGATGGAGTCGGGTATCGACATCCACCCCGGTGCGACCATCGGCGACTACTTCTTCATCGACCACGGCACCGGCGTCGTCATCGGCGAGACGACGACCATCGGCGAGTGGGCGCGCATCTATCAGGACGTGACGCTCGGCGCGCTCCACTTCGAGGAGGACGAAGACGACGAACACTCGCTCAAGAAGGGGTACAAGCGACACCCGGACATCGGCGACAGCGTCGTCATCGGCGCGGGGACCAAGGTGCTCGGCGCGGTCTCCGTCGGCGACCACGTGAGTATCGGCGCGAACTCGTGGGTCACCGAGGACGTGCCGGACCACACGAGCGTGTTTATCTCCGAACACCCGACTCACGAGCGAAAACACCGCGACTGAGCGGGCGGCAACGAGAAAAACCGGACGGGAGCGGGAAAAACCGTGTTTTCAGTCGAACGTAATCCACGCGAGGAACACGAGTCCGAACGTCTCGAAGACGTGTAACAGCATCATCAGTCGCCACGCGATGACGGGCACGTCGGTGCTGAACCACCCCGAGAGCGTCGGGTCGAGGATGTACATGTAGAACGCCAGCGCGTTCTCGGCGAGGAGGAACACCCCGAACACGAGGAGTCCGACGGCGTGTTTAGACCTGAAGGTCAGGTAGTTTCGGGCCCACACCGCCGACAGTGCGAGGAGCACGACGACGTTGACGCCCGAGGAGACCGTCGCGACGTCCACCCAGATACTCATTCGTTCTCCCCTTTCCCCGTCATCCTGATATACGCTTTCCCAAATCTTTCCATAATCACCGCGTCCGTGACTCGCATGCTCAGTCCATCCGCTCGACGATTGTCTCGACGGTCTCCCAGTTGGCGCGACACCGCGGCGACGGGAGGTAGACCGCGCCGTAGTCGTCGCCGCTGCGCTGGACCACGTCGTTGTCCATGAGCACGTCGAGGTGGTGCCGGACGGTCTTGTAGTCGAGGTCGAGCGTCTCGGCCAACTGGTTGGCGTTTCGGGGCTGTTCCTCGACGGTCTTGAGGATACGCACACGGTTTTCACCGCCGCGGGTTCCCGTGAGCACGTACCAGAGGACAGCCTCCATCGTGTTCGTTGATACGTCGGGTGAACCTAAGAGCATCGACCGACAGACAGAGACGCGACCGACGAAACCGACGCGACCACCGCAACCGATGCGGCCGACGCGGCTACTCCTCGGTCGACGCCGAACCGTCGTCGCCCTCGACGCGCACGTCGTCACTCTCGGCCGACGCCTCGTCGGCCAACCGCTCGGAGACCGCCGACAGCGACTCCAACTCGACCGATTCGGGAACGCGGGCGAGCGCCGACTCGGGCCAGTCGTCGTGCGCCAGCGTGAACGCCGCGTCGGGGTTCTCCTCGACCAGCCGCGAGACGCCGCGGGCGGCCTGCTCGTAGGCGTCGCGGTCGAGGCGCTCGGGCACCTCGGCGGTGAGCGGATACGTCTCGGAGAGCGCCCGCGGGAACGGGCCGAACGGCGGGACGACCCGCCACGTCGCGTCGAAGTCGTCGCCGGAGGGGGTGCCGCCCTCGGTGAGGAGGACGTGGCCCTCGGCGGTCAGGCGGTCCATGCGGTCGTGGTGGCGCGCGACCTCGGGCCGGTGGGCGCTCTCGTTGGAGGCGTAGAAGAACGCGCCCTTCGAGGCGGGGTCCTCGCGTTCGAGCTGGTCGACGTGGTCGAGGAGGGCCCGGTAGCCGTCGAGCATCGCCGGGTGCGAGCGGGCGCGCTCCTCGACGAGTTCCATGAGGTCGCCGTCGCGGATGGCCTGCTTGATGCGGCGGAGTTCCGCGAACGTGACGTGGAGGTTGTGCTCAGCGAGCAGTTGCTCCTGTCGTTTCGACCCCTTCGCGCGCAGGTCGTCCGGCGAGTACTCCGTGCAGATGGGGCAGGTACACGGGAGGTAGTCGAGGTCTTCGAGGTGTTCGGTGCCGCGGACCGTGAGATAGCGCCCGTCGCGGGCGTAGAGAGCGTAGGCGGCGGAGTCGAAGAGGTCACAGCCGAGCGCGACGGCGAGCGCGAGCATCATCGGGTGGCCCGCGCCGAACAGGTGGACCGGGGCGTCGACGCCGAGGCCGCGCTTGGCGGCCGCGACGGCGTCGACCATGTCGTCGTAGCGGTAGGCGTTCATCATCGGCACGACCGCGCCGACGGGGAACACGTCGAGGTCGGTCGCGTCGGCGTGGCGGCCGGCCTCCTCGCGGAGGTCCGGGTAGGTCGATCCCTGAACGGGCGCGTTGACGAGCATCTCGCCCGTGTCGGCCGCCTCGGCGTCGGCGAGGGCCCGTTTCGTGATTTCGAGGTCCGTCTCGGCCTGCTCGCGGGCCACGTCCGGCGGCGTCGGGATGTCGACCGGCGTGGCGATGTCGGTGCCGATGTCCCGCTGGAACTGCAGAATCTCCTCGGTCGTCGTGTCGATTTCGCCGTACTCGGCGAGTTGGAACGACCCCGAGTCGGTCATGATGGCCCCGTGGAAGTCCAGCATCTCGTGGAGACCCACGTCCAGCGCCTCCTCGCGGAGGTGCTCGTTCGTCTTGATGATGTAGGAGTTGGTGATGAGGATGTCCGCGCCGAACTCGGACTCCAGTCGCGCGGGCGAAATCGTGTCGATGTTGGGGTTGACGACCGGCAGGAGCGCCGGCGTCTCGACGGTGACCCCCGCACGGGGGACCGAAAGGCGGCCGATGCGCCCGGCGAGGTCCCCGTCGCGGAGTTCGAAGTGGTCGCGCATGGAGTGGCGTTTCCCGAGCGCGGCGGTAAGGGTTGCGTTCGCGGGGCGGCCGGCCGTCGAAAAATGGACGCGCGAAGATATACCACCGCATTCCTTGAAATGTTCTAGATAATCTACACGAGGAGTATCAAACGTGATTTTTTGGACGAACAGTTTACAAAGAGATTGGCTCAACCGAGAAGGTAGATGTTAGCCGACTTATCACCGCTCGAAGTAACCGCGCTCGCCGTCGCGCTCGTCGGGCTCATACCGGTTATCACGCAGTACAGAGAGGAGACCAAACTGTTCGCCGTGGGGTACGTCCTGCTCGTGGTCGGGATGGTCGCGACGAACGTCGAGGCGCTGTTCCTCGGGTCGGTGCTCAACTTCGTCGAGCACGCGGTCGGCATCGGCCTCGCGGGAGTCACGTTCTTCGCGGCGGCGTACGTCCGCCGGAAAAACGTCATCAAAGGACGGTGACGCCGCGTGATAATCGACGCGCTGTTCGACGCTATCGGGACCATCGGGTTCATCGGCGCGGCGGTGCTGGCGTGGCTCAACTACCGCGACACCGACGCGGAAGCGTCGTTCTGGCTGACGTACGCGTTCGCCTCCGTGCTGGCGATTCTGTGGATGGTCAGCCTCACGATGGAAAAACTCGGCATCTACACCGAGATATTCAACCTCGTGACCTCGCCGCTGATGACCGCCACGGTCGCCGTCTTCGCCATCGGCGGCACCGCGACGCTCGCCATCGTCGCGGACATGAAGGAACTCGTCGACGACGCCGACGAACGGCGGCGCGAACTTGACGCGCTCACGACGGACCTCGAACGGCAGGCCGAGAGCTACGGCGACGCGATGCAGACGGCCGCCGACGGCGACCTCACCGTCCGCGTCGACGCCGAGAGCGACAACGACGCGATGCGCCGCATCGGGCGGGGCTTCAACGAGATGTTAGAGGCCATCGACTCGGTCATCGTCCAGATACAGACGTTCGCCGAGCAGGTCGACGACGAGAGCTCCGAGGTCACCGCGAGCGCGGACGCCGTGAAGACGACGAGCACCGACGTGGCCAACAGCATCGAGGAGATTTCCGCGGGCAACGAGACCCAACACCGGAACCTCAACGCCGCGGAGTCCGAACTGAGCAACCTCTCTGCGACCATCGAGGAGATCGCCTCCTCGTCCGAGGAGATTGCGCGGCAGTCCCAACAGACCGTCGGACGCGCCAAGGAGAGCCAGGAGGCCGCCGGTTCGACCATCGAGAAGATGGAGCAGTTGGAGTCGCGGTCGACCGAGACCGTAAACGAGGTCGAAGACCTCCAGCAGTCGGTCACGCAGATCAGCGAGGTCGTCGACCTCATCGACGACATCGCCGAGAAGACGAGCATCCTCGCGCTCAACGCCTCCATCGAGGCGGCGGGCGCGGGCGACGCCGGCGAGGGATTCGCCGTCGTCGCCAGCGAGGTGAAGACGCTCGCCGAGGAGACCGCCGAGGCGACCCAAGAGGTCGACTCGCTCATCCGCGACATCGAGCAGTCGACCGAGAACGTCGCCGAGGACACCTTCGAGACGCAATCCGAGGTCGAATCCAGCCGCGAGACCGTCGGCGAGACGGTCGACGTGCTCGAAGAGATCGTCCACAAAATCGAGGACAGCAACGACTCCATCCAGTCTATCAGCAGCGCCACCGACGAGCAGGCGCAGTCGACCCAGGAGGTCGTCACGATGATGGACGAGATAACGAACCTCAGCGACCAGACGGCGTCCGAGGCGCAGAACGTCTCGGCCGCCGCCGAGGAACAGACCGCCGCGACCCAGCAGATTGCGGCGTCGTCCTCGTCGCTGTCGGAGCGCGCACAACAGCTCAAATCGCTCGTCTCGCAGTTCGACTCCGGGCGCGCGATGGGCGGCACGCCGGGCCGCGAAACGGCGACGCCCGCGGCGTCAACCCCCAACCGAGCGATGCGGGCCGACGGGGCCGGCGACGACGGACCGAACTGACCGACGACCGGCGACCACGCGGGCGAGCGACCCCGACGTTTTTCCGCCGACTCGCACTAACGAGGGTGACGCGCCTACGCGCCCTACGCGCCGACGCCCCAGAAGAAGGCGATGCCGGCCACGGTGACGACCGACAGGAGCAACTGCAAGGGCGCGCCGACGCGGAGGAAGTCCGAGAACGTGTAGCCGCCGGGGCCGTAGACGAACAGGTTCGTCTGGTAGCCGACGGGGGTCATGAAGGCCGTCGAGGCCGCGAACGTGACGGCGAGGACGAACGCGAACGCGTTGGCCCCGATTGATTGGGCGGCGCTGGCGGCGACCGGAATCATGAGCACGACGCTCGCGTTGTTCGAGATGACGCTCGTGAGCAACCCGGTCGCGAGGTAGAACACCCACAGGACGCCGATTGCGGGGAGGAACGTCGCGGTCGAGGCGACGGCGTCACCGAGGAGCGCCGCGGCACCCGTCTGTTGGAGCGCGACGCCGAGCGGGATGACGCCCGCGAGCAGGAAGATGACGTTCCACTCGACCGATTTGTACAGTTCGTTCGGCTTGAGGACGCCGGTGAGAATCATCGCGACGACGCCGCCGAGCGCCGAGACGACGATTGGGAGGACGTTGAACGCCGGGAGCGCGACGACCCCGGCGATGATGGCGACGGCGAACGGCGTCTTTTCGGTTCGGTAGTCGGCGTCCTCGAACTCGTGGGCGACGATGAAGTCCTCGTTTTGGACGAGGCGCGTGAGGCTGTCGGGCGGGGCCTGCACGAGTAACGTGTCGCCGACGCGGATGTCGATGTCCTCGAACCGGTCGCGGACGACCTTCCCGCGGGTCCGGAAGGCGAGCACGTTCGCGTCGTAGCGCTGTCGGAACGTCGAACTGGCGAGGCTCTCACCGACGAGAAACGAGCCCGAGGGGATGACGACCTCGACCATGACCGGCTCTGCTTCGCCCGGGTGGAGGTCGCTCTCGGAGCGGGGGCCGCCGACGAACGTGAGCCCTTCCGAGCGCATGATTCGTTCGAGCGTCTCCCGGTTCGTGCGGAGGCGGAGCGTGTCGTTCTCGTGAATCTCCTTGCGGGCCAGCGGTTCGAGGAACTGCTCGCCGTAGCGGATGAGCTGTAACACGTCGATGTCGAGGTCGTCGTTCCCGAGGGCCTCTTGGACGGTCTGGCCGATGAGCGACGAGTCGGCGGGGACGACCACGTCGGCGAGGTACTCCTGGAGCGCGTACTCCTCGACGAGGTCGTCCTCGGCGGGGACCCGCTTCGGGAGCAGGCGGACGCCGACCGTCATGAGGTAGACCGCGCCGACCACGAAGACGATGACGCCGAGTTTGGTGAACTCGAACATCCCGAAGGCGTGGAGGCCGAGGCCGGGCGACTCCCGCCCGAGTTGAGGCCACGATGTCGCTGGCGAGGATGTTCGTCGAGGTGCCGATGACCGTCAGGGTGCCGCCGAGCATCGAGGCGAACGAAAGCGGCATGAGGAGCTTCGACGGCGAGGTCTTGCCCTTGTGCGCGAGGTCCGCGACGACCGGAACGAGGATGGCCACGACCGGCGTGTTGTTGATGAATCCCGACACCGGGCCGGTGACGCTAATGGTCGCGGCGAGCTGCTTCGTTTGGCTGTTGCCGGCGTACTCGGCCATCTTTCGTCCGATGTGTTGGACGATTCCGGTTCGGTTGACGCCAGTGCTCAAGATGAGCATCGCCAACACGGTGATGGTCGCGGGACTGGCGAAGCCCGAGAGCCCCTCCTGCGGGGTGATTTGCGTCCACGGCTCCAGCACCATCAGGAGGACCATCACGACGATGGCGGTCACGTCGATGGGGAGCCATTCGGTGGCGAACAAGACGAGAGAGAGGAAGATGAGCGCGAAGACGACGAGCATATCCACCGTGACGGCCGCCGGAACGAGCCCCTGGACGGCCGACACGAGTGTGGAGAAGAACACGTCTGACGGAGGGGATAGCGAAGGAAAAAGGCTGGTATCGGCGACGGCTCAGAACAGCAGACCGGACGGAACCCCGCCGGGGTTCATCTCGGTGAGCTTGAACACGAGGTACGCCAGCGAGAACAGCGTCGCGTTGTACGCGCCGTGAATGAGCGCCGGGACGGCGATGTTGTCGGTCAGTTCGTACGCCGTGCCGAAGACGACGCTCGGGAGGAACAGGATGCCGATGGTGACGAGGCGGCCGCCCGCGCCGCCGGTCAGCGCGACGTAGTGAATCGCGGCGAAGATGGCGCTGGCGAGGGCGATGCCCGGAACCGGCCCGAACGACTCGCGGATGCGGTTCTGGACGACCCCGCGGAACAGCAGTTCCTCGCCGGGGCCGATGAGGAGGAACGACGCCGGGACGAGGAGCAACAGCACCTCGGGGTCCTGCGCGGCGATTTCGGTCACCTGGTTCGACCCCGCTTGGACGCCGAACGTCGAGACGAGAAACGCGCCGACGAACGCCGCGGCGAGCGCGGTCACGTAGCCGAGGACGACCGCGACGATGTCGCGGAGCGACGGGACCGAGACGCCGAAGTACGAGCGGTCGAGGCCGCGGTACCGGCTGTAGATGAGGGCGACGCCGCCGAAGGCGATACCCTGCAGGAGGATGAGCGACGTGACGACGAGCGCGAGGGGCGTCAGTTCGACGCCCGCGCTCGCCGCCGCGAACTGCGTGATAAAGACGAGTATCGTGCCGACGACGAGACCGCCGCCGCCGAGGGCGATAGCTGCGAGGAAGGACCGAGCGAGGTCGGGGAGACGCGTCGTAGTAGACACAGGCGACCACTTAGAGCGCCGGCGTCAAAATCCTTCTCGCCTCGGAACGGGGTTCGAGGGGCGAACGCGGGGTGCGCGAGTGACCGGGTGCGCTACTCGCCGGCGAGTTCGTAGTAGAGCACGCCGAGGACCGTCCGCGCGTCGCGGACCTCGCCCGCGAGGACGGCTCGCTTGAGGTCGTCGTAGCCGACCGTCGTCGGGCGGATGCTCTCGTTGAAGTCGAGGTTCTGGTCGGCGCTCGGCTCGCACCCGCGCGCGACGAAGTAGTGGTGGACCGAGTTGGCGATGCCGTTTGCCGGCTCGACGGTCACGAGCGGCCCGACCGTCTCGGCCTCGTGGCCGGTCTCTTCCGCGAGTTCGCGCCGGGCGGCCGCGGCGTAGTCGTCGTCGTCCGGTTCGGTGCCGCCGGCGGGGAGTCCGCGGTTCGTCCGGCCGACGGCCTGCCGCCACTCGTCGATGACGACCACGTCGCCGTCGGGCGTGAAGGGAACGACGACGACGGCCGCCGGCTCGTCGACGTAGTGGAAGTCCGTCTCGGTCCCGTCGGGGAGCCGAACGTCGTCCATGCGGATGTCGAAGCCGGGACACGAGTAGTCGATGCGGGTGTCGGTGGTCTCCCACGCGAGGTCGTCGTCGCTCATGGCTTCACGTGACGGCGGTGTTTCCAAAAACGTCGCGGTGCCCCGATACACCGCGTCACCGAACGATACCGCCGTTACCCAGCGTCGTCGAACGAGACGGTCGCGAGGTCGGCTTCGAGGTCGTCGACGTACTCGTTGTACGCCTCCACGAACGCGACGAAGTCGCCGGCGAGTTCGCGCACGTCGGGCGCGGCGGGCGGTTCGTACTGCGACAGCAGGTAGATACCGCCCTCGCCGCCGACGCGCAGGTACGACGCCCGCGGGCCGTCCCACTTCAGCTCCCAGCGCGTGCCGCCGACCCGCTGGGTGAACGTTCCGTACTCGCCGTCGAAGCGGTTGAGTTCGCCCGCCATGGTGTCGGCCACCTCGCGGATGGTCGAGACGAGTTGGTCCCGCTGGGCGACGATTTCCTCGGTCGTCGTCACCGCGGGGAACTCCGTCGGCACGTCGTCGAGGACGCCGTCGAGCGACTCGACGTGTTCGTTGTACGCCTCCACGAACGCCGGGTAGTCCTGCATCGCCGTTCCGAGCGCCTTCGGCTCCGGCGGCTGTTTGGTCGAGACGACGTACGTCTCGCCGCCCGACTTCCCCTTGAACCGGAGGTACTGCAGCGCGCCCGCTTCGTACTTGAGCGTCCACGTCCCGCGGCGCGTCTTGAACGTCTCCTGGCCGTAGTCGCCGCCCTGGAGGATGGCGAGTTCGCGCGCGATGGTGCCTGCGTGGGCCTCGACCGCGGCGACGACCTCGTCGCGGTTGGCCGCGACATCGTCGACGCTCGTGATATCGAACGAGAGGGCGTCAGTCATTGTCGGAGGGTGGGCGCTGGAGGGGATAAGTGCACCCGTGCTGGGGCGCCTCCACGATGGACGGTACTTCGACCCGATCACGCCTCAGTCAAGCGAACACGAACCGGATTTTTGGGCTGTGTCGTCAGCGACGGGACGACGTCGAGTGACCCCTCGGACACCAGTTCGATGTCGAACCGTCGGAGGAGCGACGCGAGGACGAGCTTCGCTTCGAGGCTCGCAAAGCGGTCACCCAGACACCGCCGTGGTCCCGCCGCGAAGGGGAAATACGCCCCCGGAGAGAGCGACTGTTCGAACGCCGGCGTCCACCGCTCCGGACGGAACTCCGTCGGTCGGGGGAAAAAGCGGTCGTCGCGGTGGACGACCCACTGATTGAGCGCGAGAATCGATCCGGACGGTATCCGGTAGCCGCCGAGTACGTCGTCCGTCGTTGGTTCGCGGAAGATGCCGTAGACGGGCGGATACAACCGGAGCGACTCCTTGAGAACCCGGTCTAACACGTCGCAGTCCGCGACTGCTTCGACGAAGTTCGGTCCCTCGAGACGGCGGGCCGCGGTCGCGGCTCGCGAGGCGATGTCCGGGTGGCTACCGAGGAGAAACCCCGTGAACGTCAGCGCGAGAGCCGTGGTTTCGTGTCCCGCCACCAGTAGCGTCACGATTTCGTCTCGCAACTCCGTCCGACTCCATTCGGAATCACTCTCGAGGAGCCCGGTCACGGCGGTTCGCCGGTCGACGCTCCCGTCCCGATGGGCGTCGAGAATTTCGTCGACGGCTGCTTCGAGCCTCGTCAGCGCCCGTCGATATCCGAGGTTCTCCGGCGTCGGGATCCATTCGGGCAGATAGACGTACGTCCGGCTGATTCGCTCGAAGTGGTCGAGAATCCGCTCGAACGCCGACCCGAGTTCGGTCGTGTCGTCGGCGACATCGACGCCGAACAACGCGTCGGCGATGATTCGAAGCGTCAGTCGTTTCATCGACGACTCGAGGTCGATCACGTCGCCCGTCGTGATTCCGTCGAGAAACGAGCGGGTGTGCGACCGGATGGTCCGGGCGTACGCGGAGAGCCGGTCGGGGTGAAACGCGGGCTCGAGGTCGTGACGGTGCGCACGCCACGCGTCTCCCTCGGCGAGGACGAGGCCGTTTCCGAGGAGCGAGCGGGTCACGAGTTTCTGGAACCCCCCTTTCCGGTAGTGCTGGTTGCGCTCGATGAGGACCCTTTCGATATCGTCGGGGTTCGAGAGCGCGATGACCGACTGCCCGGCGATTCGAACCCGAACCACGTCGCCGTAGGCTCCGAGAGGTCAGTGAACCAGTCGAGCGGGTTCGTTCGGAGGAGCCGGTGAGTGTGACCGAGAACCGGCACGCCCGGCGGGCTTGGCGGAAGCGGCGCATCGGCGGCCGGCGGGGGACTGTTCGGCGGCGTCACGGCTGGAGTTCCGTCGTGACGTGACGTGCCTCTTCGCGGTAGTGTTCGTAGGTGTCCCGGGCCCACTCGACCGCCCGCGGCTCATCATTCATCAGGACACCGCGGACCCCGCCGTGCTCGTGGACCGTGATGCCGGCCACGGGGGACTCCTCGCGTTCCTTGATCCAGAGCGCGTACGGAACCGGTCGGTCCGAGACGTGGAACTCGAAGTGGCCGGCCACCGCCGCGTCGTCGAACCGGTCGCGGTAGTACTCGAGGAGCGAATCGAGCGTTCCCCGCCGAAGCACGATCTCGACGTCGATGTCGTGTTCGGTGACGAGGTCGGTCAGCGTGTCGGTGTAAAGCGAAAGCACGACCGGTGCGAACCCGACCAAACGGCCGGGGGCGTCCAGTCGGGATAGACTCGGTTGCAGCGCCGACTCGGGCGCGTGCGCCGACGCGACCCGGACGTCGGCACCGCTGAGGAATTCGGGAGCGATACGAACGTCGTTCGGGAGGGCGTTCAACACGTCGGTCGCACTAGCGATTCCGTCCATCGTCTCGACGTAGCGCTCGTGCTCGGCGAGAGCGATGCGACCGACCGGAGTAAGGCAGTAATCACCGTCACACCGCGTGACGCACCTGATCTCTTGGAGGGCGTGTACTGCACGGTCGACCGTGGAACGAGACGGGCCGACCGATTCGACGAGTTCGGGCTTCGTCTGAGGCTCGGTCGCCAGGGCGACGAGAATATCGTGTCGCTTCTGCATCGTTACCCGAACGTCCCGGCCCGAAATATCATCAGACATATCACAGGAAAATGATTGTGAATTGATAAAGTTCGGCATTTGGTTTCGAACCGCGTTATTCGAAATTATATCACAGGAACAGACTGGCGGCGAGAGAGCCGTTGAGGAACGTCGCGACCCATCCGATGTGGAACCACCGCGACACCGCGTCGGACTGCGCTCGCTCCGACCGACCTGCCACTCGTGCCGCGAGCACCGCGTAGCCGACACCGACCGCAAGGGCGGCAACCCCACCGAGGACAGCCCCGTAAGCGCACAGTACGACGCCGGCGAGAATCGTCGCCACGGACGCAACCCGAACGCTCCGCGTGACGCCGAGGCGTTGGGTGAACGTCGTGACGCCGAACTCCCGGTCGTAGTAGGTGTCGCCGGCCTGATGCAATACGTGATACCCGAAGCCGTAGAGAAACACGGCAAAGAGCGTGGCCCAGACCGAAGGAGTGAGTGCGGAACCCGAGAGAACGACGACGGGCAAGATGACTCCGCCCACGTCGACGCCGGTCGTCGTCACGTGGTTGACGACGCCGCGCTCTTTGAGCCGCGGCGGGTAGGAGTACACGTAGCCCAAGACCGTGACGGCGGCACCGCATGCGAGAAACAGGAGCGTCCCGGAGACGTGTGTCAGCCAGCCCCAGAGGGCGAGCGCGACGACGATCTCCGTCACGAGGAGCGTCCGAGTGACTTCACATCCGAGCTGTGAGACGGCGTTCGAGATGACGGACTTCGACGGATTCTCCGCGTCGAGTTCACGGTCGTGGAGCGCGTCGGCGACCGACGCCTGCATCTTCGATAGCATGATCGCCGCGAAGAGGACAACGAGGGCCGTCGTTCCGGAGTCGACGGGCCACCGAGACGCGAGCCCGACGCCGATAGCGACGTAGGTGACGTTGTACCCGACCGTCTCGGGAACGCGGTTGACTCGCAGGAGACATCGAACTGTGTGTGTCGCAGAGGCGCCCGCGGACATCTCCAATGTGTTTGACATGAGTTAGTCACGTACGTCTCGTGAAACGACGTAAATTATCTCACCGAACGGGAGAATCACCGCTGCCCGAACGCGTTCGTCTGCGAAAAACTGTGGGAGGCGAGAGTAATCGCGTGACTGCGCGACGTGTCCCGGTCTCTGGCCTCGTCACCGAGACGGGAGTTCGTTCACGCGACGGTGTCGTTGTTATCAGGTGACATAATGGGTGGCTGTAATAGAGACTCGAACATGCCCGAGCGTTGCTTGGAAGAGTGTATCGGGGAGCTCCAGTACCTCTTCGGGACGGAGAACCGACTGAACATCCTGTTTTCACTCGCCGAGCGGCCGCGTCCCGCAGACGAGTTACAGACGGCGTTGGATATCCCGCGAACGACCCTTCGACGGACGCTGAACGAACTTGAGGACCGCGGCTGGATCACGTCCGGAGCGAAGCAGGTGTTCTCTCTCACCTTCGGCGGTCGAATTCTCGCGACCGCCCTCGATTCGTCAGTCTCGCGCGTCAATCAACTGGTCGACCTCTCGAAGGTGCTCGACCAACTACCGCAGTCGGTTCACGAGGAGCTGTTCGGAGATGTACAGGCAGAGACGTTCCTCCGGCTGACAGACCAGTATTCCATGACCGTCGGGACTCCCGAGCAACCGTATGCCCCGGCGGAGCGCGTCCTCGAGGTGCTCACCGAGGTCGACCGGCTCTACGGATTCATGCCCGTGTACAACCCGCTGTACGGCGACCTCCTCCAGCGATTCATCGAGCGTGACTCCGAAATCGAGTTGCTCGTCACGCCGAGCGTCGCTAACCATGTCTCGGAGGGTGTTCGGAGGGGTCGAGACACGATGTTCGGCGAAAAGAGTCGCTTTTTCGTGGCATCGGAACTGCCGTCGTACGAACTGTTTTTGACCCCGAACAAGGTCCTCGTGACGGCGTACAACGACCAGAATATCGCCTGCGGTCTCCTCGAAACGTCGCGCGACTGTTGTTTGTTCGACCGGTGGGCGACAACCGCGTATAAGTCGAACTTCGAAGACCGGAAGGTAGAGAGCATCGCCTGAGCAGTTTTGTCAAAAACTGGACCGAACGGAGAGTTAGACCAGGGAACAGTCGGCGGAGCCACAGCCGTAATCGATACAGCACGCGGCGGCAGCCTGGCCGGGCGAGACGACGCCACCGACGACGCAGTAGTAGTGCGCCGTCGTACACTCGATGTCTCCGATACAGTCGCCGACACAACACCCGACCTTACAGGCGCACCCCGCACAGGCGAGACAGGACAGGAGCGCAACCCACGTCGCGGGCGCGGTCGGACAGGCGGCACAGCCGGCCGCGCATCCGAGGACGGCGCTCCCGCCGCCCGAACACCGAAGGGCGCACTCGATCGCGCTCGAAACCGACTGCGTCGTGAACTGCGGAGAGAGTTCTCTCCCATCGACGGCGAACGTCTCGCTCGTCGGCACCGCGCCGTCCGTAGAGACGCTGTCGGTCGAAACCTTCGACGCCGACTCACCGTAGAACCGAACGATGTGTCGGTCCTCACCGATGACTTCGATACCCTGTGAACCTTCGTTTTTCACGGAGAGGTCGTCGACCGTGACGTTCTTGAACTGACCGACGACCGACTTCGCGGAGCCGTCGATAACGACATCGAGAGAGCCGTCGTCCGACCAGAGCACCGCCCCGTGGATGTCGCCCGGGAGACCGTCGAGGGGGAGGCCGACCCGGACGACCGTGCCGCGAGAGTCGTTGTAAACGGTCCGCTTCGCGTCCGCGTCGCTTCGTACGATTTCGAGGTCCCGGTCCGAAAGCGTCGACTGCAGGTCGGTCGCGTCCTCAAAAGCCGCAACCGCCTGTTCGACCGCCTTCCGTTTCGCACCACCCTTGAGTTCGTCGTGACTGAACGGGAGCTTCCCACCGCTTTTAGTCGCGGCGACGAGGTCCGTCCCCGTGAGACCGAGCGTGAGACTACCGGTTGTCGCGCCGAGCGTCTGCAGCAGGCGACGACGGTTCAATCCGTTCGATTCGTCCGCATTGTCGTTGTTGTCCGACATTGCGGCTCGACCTGCGTCGGGTTTTCGTGTCAATTTGCCTACTGGGATATCGGACGGGGCGAACAGTCCCGCGGCGTGCCGCGTGCCACGGTGTGAGCTGACCCACGGGGTGAGATATCTCGGCAGGTAAAGTGATTGGCGTCCTCCCGGACGGGACCACATATGGTGAACCTGCAAGGCCTTCGACGACCCGAGTACACCGGTGAAAACCGCTGTTTCCCCTGTACGGTCGTGAACGCCGCCATCGCGGTGGTCGCGTCGGTCGTCGTTTCACTGGTGAGTCCGATAGTCGGTGTTGCAATGTTCGCCGCCTCCGGCGCGGCGATTTACTACCGCGGCTATCTCGTTCCGGGGACGCCCCAACTCACGAAGCGGTACCTCCCCGAATCGGTACTCGCCGCGTTTGGTAAGCAACCGCCCGCACCGACCTCCACCGAGGGGGAAGCGCCGGACGAAGCGTTCGACCCGTTGGCAGAACTCGCGGCGAGCGGAATCGTGACCGACACCGAAGACGGAACCGACGTGCGACTCACCGCCGAATTCAGCGAGAAGCGAGCCGCGGCATCCGTCGGCGACGACCGGGAAGCCCTCGAATCGGTCTTTCGGCGGGTGTTCGACAACGTGTCGGTCTCCTTCGGAGACGAAAGGCCCGGGCTGATGGGCCCCAAGAGAAACTACGTCACCCGCTGGCCGTCGGTAACCGCCGCGGTCGCGGACGCGAAATCGGCGGTCGCGCTCGAACGAACGGTCGACGGTTTCGCCTCGTTCGAGCCGGCTCGGAAGGCGAAAATCCTCCAGAGCGTTCGAGTTCTCCTCGAACGGTGCGCAGTCTGCCGGACGCCCCTTCAGTTCGACCGCGTCGAACGCGAGACCTGCTGTCAGACGTACGACGCGGTCGAGTTCTCGTGTCCGGAGTGCGAGGAGACGATATTCGAGATGACCGCCGACGCGGTCGGACAGGCGGAGGTATAGCGTTAGTTCGAACCTCCATCGCTCGCCTCGTCGAGCCAAAAGAGGTCCTCGACGGCGACGTCGAACAGCCGGGCAAGTTTCAGCGCCAGTTCGAGGCTCGGGTTGTACTTTCCCGTCTCGATGGCGTTTATCGTCTGTCGGGAGACGTCCGTCGCGACGGCGAGTTCCGCCTGGGTGTACTCGTGTTTCGCCCGGTAGACGCGGAGTTCGTTCTGGACGCTCATGGCCCGCGGTGGCTGTAGTACAGGCGACCGCCGGCGTACGCGAGGAACACGACCGCGAGGTAGATACCGCCGAGTCCGCCGTACGACGACGCGAACGATTCGAGTGGACCGCCGACGACGAGCCGCGGGTAGAAGTACACCCCAGCAATCATGACGAGGATGACGATCCACAGGGCGTTGAGTCCCGCCTTCTCGGTCACGCGCTGGGCGCGCTCGTCTTCTAACGTGTCTGCCCGCGTTAGTCCACGATAGCGCCGGTAGCTGTAATACCCCGCGATGCCGCCGGCGACGGCGAGGATACCGCCTTCAACCGGGAACGAATACCACGCGAGAACGACCCCAGCGACGACGAGGAGCGGGGCGAACACGCCCCCCACCGCGAGCCGGACGAAATCGACCGCATCGTTGTTCTTCGTTGTCATGTAAATGTACCTTTACACTCTGTCAATATAACTTTACTCCCCGTCTTCTCATCCATCCAGCCGAGGCCGACATCGTCGCCGGTTTTATCATCGATAATACACGTCTCAGATGTGATGAGCCAACACAGGGCAACGATTGGTGGGACAATCGGGGGCATGGCACGACGGGCGAACCCGGCGTTCGCGGGTGGCATCGTCGCGGTTTCCGTACTCGCGTTGGGGTACGCGGTCACGGCCGGGTCGCTCCAGCAACACACGTTCGTCCACGTCATGGCGGGCCTGCTCTGGACGGGCACCGACCTGTTCATGGGGGCCATTCTCGGACCGGTCATCGGCGGCCTGACGGACGAACAGAGCGCCGCGGTGTTCGAGCGCCTCACGCCGAAGACCGCGTTTTTCCTCCCGTCGATGGCGCTTGTCACCATCGCGGGCGGCATCACGCTCGCCCAGCGACTCGGGGTGTTTCCCCACGCCGAACCGTGGCTCGCGCTGTTCACCGCCGCGAACCTAATTCCGGTGCTTCTCCTGCTCGGACGACGGCTGAACGCGTGGCGCGACCGGCGCTGGCAGGTCGCCTTCGCCGTCGCCACCGTCGGGTCGCTCGCGTGGGTCGCGACCTCTATCGGCGACTTTCAGATGACCACACCGGCCATCGCCGTCGCGCTCGTCGTCGTCACGATTCTCTCGGTGCAGGGCTTCGGCTTCCTGATGCCCGGCGAGATACGGATGTACTTCGAGATGACCTCCGAGGACCCGGACCCCGGCGTCATCTCGGCCATCGGAAAACAGAACGCCATGCTCGGCGGCGTGCAGGGAGTGTTCCAACTCGTCCTCATCGCCGACATGGTGTACCTCCGCTACGGCGGGTTCTGAGTCGAAAACGAGGTCAGTCGGTCCGGCGGAACACGCGGAGCGTGTCGCGGTCGCCGCGCTCGCAGGCGACCTGTTCGAACCCGAACGGCTCGAACACGGCCGCCCAATCGCGGTAGTAGAGGGGGAAGTCGTACTCGTTGTCGTTGACGCCGCGGTCCTCGGGCGGGACCGACTGGTCGCCCTCGTTTTCGACGGTGACGAAGTAGTCGCTCGCGCTCCGGGCGAGCGCCTCGAACACCCACGCGTCGTCGGGGTGGATGTGCTGGAGCGTCTCGATGGAGTAGACGGCGTCGAACTGGCCCGGGGAGAACTCCTCGGCGACCTCCTCGATGGCGGCGACGCGGAACGTCCCGCAGTCGGCGAGGTCGGGGTAGGCGTCGGCCATCACCTCGAAGCAGTCGGGGTTGATGTCGACGCCGTGGAGGTTCTCGAAGCCGTGTTCGCGGAGGTGCGAGAGGTGCCGACCGGGACCGCAACCGAGTTCGAGAATCGACGCAGAGGGGTCGAGTCGCGCCTCGAAGACGCGCCGAATCGACTCGCTCGTCTCGTTCGGTCCGTAGTACGCGTAGTACTCCGGCGAGAACTCTCCCGACCGATTCGCCCACTTCCGACGAACGTCGTTAGCATCCACGGTGTCGGAGACCGTCCGGCCACGCGTAAAGCCTCGTCGGCCGCGACCGACCGGATTCGACGCCGAGAACTGCCGATACCACAGATTATCGAGCAATCACCGTCGAACCACTAGGCAAGCGCGAGTAGAACCGACACACTAGAACATTCGTCTATAAATTCCGATGATTCAGAAAAGTATTCAATAAAATAACCCCATGACAACACGACCCTCACAAGTCTTATCCGTAAAGGGCGTGTGTGTTCAAAAGCAATGGCGAAAGGAAACGTTGATTTCTTCAACGACACTGGCGGCTACGGTTTCATTTCGACGGACGATGCTGACGACGACGTGTTCTTCCACATGGAAGACATCGGCGGCCCGGACCTCGAAGAAGGCACGGATGTGGAGTTCGACATCGAGCAGGCCCCCAAGGGCCCGCGCGCGACGAACCTCACGCGCCTTTAAACTAATTTAGTACGCCGCGTTTCGCGGCAGAACGATAACTCACATTTTGCGTATATTCGACCGGCGAGCGACGCGTTCGCAGTCGGTCGGCTACGCGAACTATCTACTCACCACTCAGAGCGTGTCGGCCGCACGAACTACTAACTAGAGCGTATCGGCCGCGCGGGCCTGCTCGGAGCGACGGCGCGCCTGTTCGAGTCGCCGGTCGGTCGCCCGCGAGAGCGACCCCGGAAGCTC